>JALQVX010000076.1 GCA_023263555.1 Crocinitomix sp. | reverse complement strand
TGGCATTTGGGAGGTGATAGTCTTGGAGTTGTTAGTTGATAGTCTTAGAGTTGTTAGTCGATAGTTGTTAGTCGATAGTTGTTAGTCTTAGAGTTGTTAGTTGTTAGTCTTAGAGTTGATAGTCTTAGATCTTGTGTCTTGCGTCTCGTGTCTTTGATGTTATGTCTTCAATCTTGCGTCTTATATCTTATGTCTTGTATCGTTGCGTGAAGTGACCTTTGGTGTTTTTTCAAAAAAAAATCACACATCTTGTAACCGGGTAGCAAAAAGTTGTGACTAACTAAAAAAACGTAAATTTAAAATATGCAAAGTTTAGCTCACATTTTGGTCCCTTTTTTTGGATGCGCCATGATTTTTGGAATTGTGTATGTTACCATGACAGCCAATCACCGCGAAAATATGGCCATGATTGCGCAAGGTATGAATCCGAAAGAAGAGAATGGTAAAAGTCATTCAAAATTGAGAATTGCGCTTCTACTCTTCTTTGTTCCGATTGGAATCTTAATTGGTAATTTAGTTCATGAATTTTTTGGATTAGATGCCGAACCAGCTGCGGTTGTTTTTTCCTTTTTTATGGGCGGTTTTGCCTTAGTCGCGACTTATTTTATAGAGCGATTTGTTAAACATTCGGACGAAGAATAAGTAGACGGGTGCAAGAAAAAGAGGTTAAGGCCTGCATAAAACGCGTAATTGAGATGAATGACCACGCGGCATTTGCTCAGCTTGTGGACGCACATAAAAACAGGGTTTACAACCTTTGTTTAAAGATGACGCGCTCTACAGAGAATGCGGAAGAGGTGGCACAAGACACTTTTTTGAAAGCCTATCAGAGCATTCGTACCTTTCAGGGCAAATCTAAATTCTCCACCTGGTTGTATACGATTACATATTATACGTGTCTGAATTATTTACGCAAGAACACCGTAGAAACTGTTGCCCTTTTGAATTGGGATGCAGCGGATGATAGTGAGGAAGTCATAGGCAATTTGCAGACGGTTGAGCGGAAGGAATACCTTCAAAAAGCATTTAACTATTTGACTGCAGAAGAAGCAGCACTGCTGACACTTTTTTATTTAGAAGAGCATACAATTCAAGAAATTGAAACGATAACAAAGTTGAGCAAGGCTTCTGTAAAAGTAAAATTGCACCGCACCCGGAAAAAATTATTTGGTGTATTAAATGCTCTTTTAAAAGAGGAAGTAACGAGTTTATTGCATTAAGAAGATGGTGATGAAAGAAAAAGATGATGATTTAAAAAATTGGATGCATGACGCTTTTGCAGATGCTCCCCTATCAGAAAATTTCACAGATCAGATGATGGACATAATTGCCCAATCGCCGGAACTAGAAATTCTGCCACTGATTAGCAGACGAATTTGGCGGGTTTTACTTTTCGGTATAGCGGGATTATTTGCGTTGGTTATTCTAGCAAGCATTGATTTAAAGACCTCGATTCAATTGCCCTTAAATACGCCAGATTTAAACGCCTTAATACTGGACAACTGGATGGCTTTTGGGGGGTTATTGATGACCACTTTATTGATAATTGCTGACGAGATATGGCGCAGAAAGCGTAGTAAAAAAGCGGCGATTGTATAATTGAGTGGTTCAGCATTTTTACCCCTGATAGGAGTGGCAGCTTTGCCCTTTAAATTGCTTGGTGAACTTGCCATTTGACAATGACCTGCAGAAATTGGAAAAATGGATGTAGTGAACCGGAATTTTTAGGGCCAACTATAACGGATAGCGGGAAAAGGTACCTAAAATAAATCTTATAAATAAGTCCCAGCTGCCTTTAATTTTCCTTGCCAATACGAAGAGGTTGGGATTTCGGTGATAATAACCCCTTTGCTTGTTGAGCTATGCACCATCATTAGGTTTTCGCCTTTATTACTAATGACCAAACCAACGTGAGAGATGGTTGAACCAGAAGCAAAGAAAACCAAGTCGCCCATGAAGGCTTCATCCAACTTTAATTTTTTTGCTTGCGCTAATTGATCAGACGCCGAACGCGGGAGGGAGAATCCGTATTTTTGGTGCACATACCCTACGAAACCGGAACAATCAAAACCATCTGGACTATTACCTGCCCATTTATACTTAACACCGACTAAAGATTTGGCATAGACAACCATCTTTCGGCGAAATTCTGCATAATCATCCGTTGGATTGGTATCCTTCTCTTTCGCTACTTCCGTGTCTTTGGTTTTATCTTTATCCTTATTTACTATCTCGCCATTTGTGCGTTTATCGTGAATGATATCCGGTCGTGATTTAATCCCTTTTAGTTCGTTCAGTCTAAACTTTTGAATTTGAGAAGCCGCAGCTGTGAGGCGCAATCCTTCGAATTTCCTTTCCAGGTCGACCAAATAAGTTTTAAGACTGGCAATTTCGTAATAATGCGCATTGATATAATCAACAATACGATCGCTCTCCAAAAACTTTCGATAGGTGGCAATAGCCTCATCTATTGCATTGTTATGACGTTTGAACCATGCCTCATCATTCGACAAACGAAATAGCGCTAACGCATGATAAAAAGAAGGTAAACCGCTATAATCGTACTCAGGCATAGCCAAAAGCTTATGTGATTTATGCCAAACTTTTGAATAATAGCCTTGATCGTAAAGAATTTCGAGTTGATCAATTTTCTTGTCCTGTGCCTGTCCGAACCATGATGCACTTATAAACGCTATGAAAACGAGGTATCGCATAGTACAAATTTAAACCGAAATTAAGGGATATCCAATGAATATAAAATCATGTATTCACAACTTTTTGTTAATTCAAATTGAACCAAAATGATGCCACACCCTATTTTGTCGTAATTTTGTAGATTAGACCGGCTATCCGTCATTGTTTTTGCCTGCTTGGGGAAGCGAAAAACAGCAGGACAAGTTGGGTTCAAAACAGGGGCAACGAGATGAAATATTATATCATAGCAGGTGAGGCTTCGGGCGATTTGCACGGCAGTAATCTCATTAGAGCTTTGCAGAAGGAAGCACCAGAAATAGACATTCGATTTTGGGGTGGAGACCGCATGAGCGCGCTTGCTGGGGAACCAGTTAAGCATATTAAAGATCTCGCCTTTATGGGTTTTGTAGAGGTGATTGCGAATTTGCGCACGATATTGAAAAACATTTCATTTTGCAAGGCTGATGTATTGGCCTTTAAACCGGATGCCTTACTTCTAATTGATTATCCGGGTTTTAATATGCGAATTGCCGAGTTCGCCCAACAAAACAACATTCCCGTTCATTATTATGTTTCCCCTCAAATTTGGGCATGGAAACAAAATCGGATACATAAAATTAAAAAATTCGTGGATGAGATGTATTGCATCCTGCCGTTTGAAAAGGACTTTTATGCGAAGTTTGATCGTGAGGTTCACTATGTCGGTCACCCATTAGTGGATGCTATTCAACACTTTAAAAAAACAGCCATTGACCCGATCGCCTTTAGAAACGAGTTTGGATTGTCGGACAAAAAATTAATGGCGCTTTTACCAGGCAGTCGTTTGCAAGAAATAAAGTTGAAATTGCCGATTATGCTTGACGCAGCTAAGCGCTTTAATGAGATGGAAATTGTCGTTGCGGGCGCACCAAACATTCCTGAGGCATACTACCAAGAATTAGCCAAAGATATTCCTATTAAGGTAATTTCCAATCGCACGTATGACATTCTCAATCAGGCTCATTTGGCCATGGTTACATCCGGAACAGCAACGCTGGAAACGGCCTTATTTAAGGTGCCCCAAGTCGTTTGCTATAAAGGAAACCCTATATCAGTGACGATTGCAAGGCGACTGATAAAGGTGCCATATATCTCGTTGGTTAATTTAATTATTAATCGCGAGGTTGTAAAGGAGTTGATTCAGAAAGATCTGACGGCAAATGCTATTTATGATACATTGTACGCTTTGAACGAAGGAGAAAAACGCGAAGCCTTGATGCAAGACTATGAAACCCTTGAACGTGTTTTAGGAGATGGTGGTGCTTCGGAAAAAATTGCCCATTTAATTCTCTCCAGCACAACAAAAAGAGTGGAGTAAATGAAGTTGCTGCTCCTCATAGCTTTATCAGTCGTATTGCGCTCAGGCTTTTCGCAAGAGTTAGATATAGGTATCATGCGTGAATACACGTTGGGTACGGTTGAAATATCCTATAATGAGGGCAATTATGCCATCTATAACGACACTGTACTCATCACGAATATATGGGAGGGACAATCCATTTTATTTAAACGAAGTGGCGATCAGATAAAGGTTGTAAAAGCAGACAAGACACTCGGTTTTTACGACAGTGTTTCGGTTGTGAGTATGGCTAAAAACAACAGTGTTAAGATACAATGTTTGGCGCCCAGCTCAAAAAAAACAAGAAGGTATAAAGACAATTTCATTTTAACCCCCGAAGGACCAGCAGCTATGCGTGTAATAAACCAGGTAGCTATGCACAATTATTTGGGGGGAGTGATCGAGAGTGAAGGCGGAGGAGGAAAACCATTGGAATATTATAAAGTACAAGCAATTTTGAGTAGAACCTATGTTTTAGGGCATTTGTCAAAACATAGAAAAGAAGGGTTTCAGGTATGTGATCGGGTGCATTGTCAAGCGTATCACAATATGCTGATTTATACGCCGACAATTGCTGAGGCCGTTGAGCAAACGCGAGGAGTAGTGATGCTCAATGATAAATTGCGTTTAGCTGAGGGTTTCTTTTTCGCGAATTGCGGTGGACAAACCAGTGAGGCCGATTTTGTATGGAATGTTCCTGTTCCGCATTGCAAAAGTGTGCTTGATACCTTTTGCATCCATTCACGCCAAGCCAATTGGACAAAAGAAATTGATGCCATTGAATGGAAAAATTATTTGATCAAAGAATTTGGTTATCCAATCAATGATGAACAATTAGGAGACCTTATTTACTCTTTTTCTCAACCGAGCAGAAAAGCCTTTTACCTCTATCCGCAATTGGGCATTCCTTTGCGTGATTTGAGGACTCATTTTCGTTTAAAATCGACTTGGTTTTCCTGCAAAAAGGTGGGGAATATGGTGGTGTTAAATGGGAAAGGATTTGGACATGGTGTGGGCGTATGCCAAGAAGGAGCAATGGGAATGGCGCGGAATGGTTTCGAAGCTTCTGAAATTCTTAACTTCTATTTTACCGGCATTAAATTAATGAATTACTATACTTGGACATTCTACGTCAAGCAGGATACTGACGAAGTCATTGAGATTTAATTGGGTGATTGGTTGATGATTTGATGGCTTGATGATTCGATTGTTTGATGGTTTGATGGTTTGATGATTTGATTGGCTGATGGTTTGATTGGTTGATTGATTGAATGATTGAATGGTTGAATGGTTTGATTGGTTGGTTGATTGGTTGAATGGTTGGGGTTCGATAGCGATCGCCTCAGCTGAGCAGAGATCACTGAATTTTCTAATCCGTGATAATCTGAGTAATCTGTGGTGTGGTTTTTTTCGCCGCGTATTTACACTGATTTTCGCAGATTTTTATGAGAGCTATGGGTATTTAAAGTGCTAAATTCTTTATACTCTTGCCTTCTGCCCAAAAAACTATTGCCTAATTTCTATTGGCTAATGACTCAGAAATAATGACTCCAAAAAAGACAATTATAATTCGTAGCTTAGAGACAAGAAATCAATTGATTAAAAAATATGAAAACTGCAAATTTACTTTTTGTCTTCACCGCATTATTAACAACTTTTGTTAGTTGTAAAAAAGAGGGTTGTATGGATCCACTTGCAACAAACTATAATGCGGATGCAAAAAAAGACGACGGAACATGTGTTTATCCAGAACCGGATGCGCGCGATCCTTATCTTGGAAATTATTGGGTAACCGATTCGCTTTTTCTTTTCGGTGACTTCAGTGAGCAACAAATTTACACCTTGAGTGTGACAACAGGCGGAACAGCATCCGACACCATTTACCTCAATAATTTATGGAATGATGGCGCTAATTATTTTGCGATTATGACAGGGGCAAATTTCTCGATTCCTTCGCAAGTGGTAAGTGGACCTTATTCCGCTTCGGGCAATGGGAATTTTACAAGTGATGTGATTACCTACCAGACCTCAGGAGATGCATATGTCAACGAAGGAAGTGGAGCAAAAGAATAGATCGGTGACGATAGACGAAGAAATTCAATCCTTTGAACCTATCATTGGGGAAAAACCAAGAGTACTCATACTCGGAACAATTCCCGGAAAAGACTCGCTGCGTAAAAACGAATATTACGGACATGCGCGGAATAGTTTTTGGAAAATCATCTATCAATTGCAAGGGCAAACGTTTGAAACGGATTATAAATTAAAGACGAATTTCTTGAAAGAAAATGGCATTGCATTGTGGGATGTCTGTCGCTCGGCAAATCGTAAATCGAGTTTGGATGTGGACATTAAAAATGAGCAACCCAATGCAATTGCAGCACTGATCGAAGCAAATCCGACTATTAAAACAATTGCGTTTAATGGACAAAAAGCAGAAAAATTATATTTCAACTACAATCCGAAAATTGAACACTTAACTTATTTGACGTTGTTGTCAACGAGTCCTGCGAATGCCGCTTTTTCGTTTGAGCAAAAGATAGTCGATTGGGGAAGAGTGATTTAAACTTAAGGCACTCATTGAGATTGGCAGAAAGAAATAGATCTATACCCATTAAAAAATAAATTCTCTTCTTCTGTCAATAAACGCGACCGAATAAGAAAACGGCGGTCGTAAGGGATTTCGAGTGAGAAACTCGAACCGCGGCCAGGAGTGAGACGCGAATGTTTTCCACCTCTCACTTAAAAAGCATATTATAATTATCTTTTTGTGATAATTTAACTATTTAGCGTGTTATACTATGCTAAATAGTTGAAAATAGTTCTTAGAATCAATAGTTCATATTTTGTACAATATATTATACATTTAACGTAAAAAAGATTATATTTGTATAGTATACTATGCAATTATGTTTATAAAAAACATTAAAATAAAAGATATCAAGCTCGAAATTGGGCAACTCGTCAAATCATTTCGGAAAAGAGACAAGATCTCACAAGAAGAACTTGCCGAGAAATTAAATTTATCGCGGATTACGATTCAAAATTTGGAAGCGGGAAAAAACTTTACGATTGATACCTTACTCAAGGTTTTACAGCATTTTGATTTATTGAATTCCTTAGATGAAATGCTAAAAGACAAGCGGAATGACAATGAAAATACGGAATCTTTATACTAAGCTATGGCAAAGAATGAGATCATCAACGTTTTTTGTTTCGGCTCCGAAATAGGGCGAATTGGATTTGATGAAAATCAACAAAAATCGTCGTTTCAATACAATCCTGAATTTTTAAAAACGAATACCTATCTCAACCTATTTCCTGAAACTGGGATTTTAAAACGGGTGAATCAAAATCAAGTGTTTAGCCAATACAATAACGAGACATTTAGAGGATTACCACCCATGATCGCCGATTCATTACCTGATTTATTTGGCAATTTAATCTTCAAAAAATGGTTAGAAACCAACGCTAAAAATTTCAGTCAAATTTCGGTCATTGAGCAATTGGCCTATATTGCAGAAAGAGGAATGGGCGCCTTGGAATTTAAACCGAGTAAGATTATTCCACCAGCAACAACGATCGACCTAACGGAAATCGTTCAGGTATTGCGCAAAGTATTACAGAACAAAAGTGAAACAGAAGCCAACCAATTTGATCATGAAGCGCTTTTAAACATCTTTAAAATCGGTTCATCTGTAGGAGGCGCTCGACCAAAAGTATTGGTTTCGGAAGACAAAAGGACAGGTAAAATCATTCCGGGTGATTTGAATTATTCGGTGGATTACGATCATTATTTGGTCAAACTCTCCATTGAAAACGAACTAGGATATGATCGGGAAGTGATTGAGTATTGTTATTATCTCACCGCAACCGAATTGGGGATTACCATGATGCCTTCAAAACTCATTGACAACAAACACTTTGCAACTTTGCGATTTGACCGGCAAAACGGAATTAAAAAACACATTCTCACCGCAACCGGTTTAACCGGCTGGGATTTTCAACGTCCGAAAGAATCAAGTTATGAAAATCTATTTGAATTAGCCCTTTTCTTAAAAGTACCGCACACCGAAATTGATGAGCTATTTAGACGAATGGTTTTTAATGTCATCTTTTGCAATACAGACGATCATCTCAAAAATCACTCCTTCATTTATAATGAAATACTTGACGAATGGAATTTGGCTCCTGCTTATGATTTAACCTATTCGCTCAACCCATTAATGAATTATACACGAACGAGTCGTGCGCTTTCCATCAATCATAAACGCATTGACATCACCTTAGAGGATCTGCTCGAGATTGCAGAAACCTATACGATCAAAAATGCAAAAAATACAATCTTAGAAATTCAGAACGGGATTGATTTTTGGATGAAAAAAGCGAAAGAACTGGCATTGCCAGCATCTATTATTAAAAGTATTCGCAAGGATTTTATTCGACTGACGTAGGTGATAAATCTGAAATCAATAAAACGGTGCGAATAATAAATTCATTGTATTTTTAAAACGGATAAAGTCAGACTCGGACTAAAGAAAATTAGCTTTACTCAAAAAAGCAAATGCGTTCGTTTTATTATCTTCTACTCTCCGTAATCTTTTTAGCTTGTTCTGAAGAAATCAATCGTAAATCGATCATTCGCGTTGTCAAAAATCAAACACAAACGATCAAGATCAAACGTTCAGAACCAACTTCACATGCACTTTATCTGCTGACACGAGACAGCTCAATTCATAATAGTTTAAGTTGGAAAAAGCATATTTCAATTATCAATGATAATCGTCTTATTTCGGAATTGGAATTAGTAGAAAGATATGGATCAATAGATCCCGATTTTGGATTGTTAGACTGGAATGATGATGGGTATAAGGATTTGTTTTTCGAATATTACGGTCCAGCAGGAACAGGCGCAAAATATAGAGTTGATGTTCATGAATATAACTCGAAAACAAAAAAATACAGTGATCAAATTTACAGTTTTATGAACCCCAGCTTTGATTATGAAAGGAGAATTATTACCAGTCATTATTATGGTTTGGGAGGTGGATCTGCTTTTAAAATGGAGGTGAAAAATGGAATGAAAGACACCGTGGAGTATATTTCTTTCCAAATTTATGAATCTGACCAATTCGATTCTGTCGTTTATTACTATTCACAAAAACCGTTTAAGGATACATTGCGGCTGACTGACAATTGGGTAAATCTTCCGAATGAATATACCTATGTACCGTTTTTGAATGAGGATGAGCCTTAAATTTGATTAATATAATTTAAAACACTAGACGACAAAAACATCAAATCGTCCTTTAGTTATTTTCTGCCCTGTTCTTTTACGGTACAAGTCATATTCGAAAGTTCACGAGATAATCAATTGACTTTTGGCAAAATTAAACCTTGTCTTGAGTCTAATGTCTAATATCTTATGTCTAGCGTCTACTTTTTAAGAGCTGGAATTATTTTTTTGATCGGCATCACAATTAGCACGGCAATGCTACCTATAACCAAACCAAGCAAAAATTCTTTTAGCATGACGGGCCATGAAGGAACAAGGTGATGAAAAAATTCAATCTGATGATTAAAAATACCACCGGCTACGAGCAGCAAGGCGAATGTTCCGACAACAGCCAATCCTTTAATAACCCATGGCAATGCACTCACTAAAAAACGACCTAACCTTGCGCGAAAATTGAGGTTGGATTTGGAAGATCGAATTAATCGAAAACCGAGATCGTCCATTCGAACAATGAGCGCAACAATGCCATACACGCCGATTGTTGCAATGAGTGCAATAAACGAAACAACCATGATTTGACGCGACAGGGGCGCATCCACGACGGTACCGAGGGCGATTATCACAATCTCAACAGAAAGAATAAAATCAGTGACAATGGCCGATCGAATTTTATCTTTTTCTTTCGATAAATCTCTATCGTCCAATTTATCAGCTAAATTAACTTCCGATTTTTTATGATGATGTGGAAGAATGAATTCAACAATTTTTTCAGCCCCTTCGTAAGCCAAATAAATTCCGCCTAAAATGAGGATCAAATAAACCCCATAAGGCCAAAAGGCACTTAATAAAAAGGCAATGGGTAAAATGATGATTTTATTTAAAAACGAACCTTTAGTAATGGCCCAAAGCACGGGTATTTCTCGCGAAGCCAAAAAACCTGAAGCTTTTTCTGCATTCACCGCCAAATCGTCTCCCAAAATACCAGCCGTTTTTTTTGCTGTCACCTTACTCATGGTGGCAACATCATCCATTAAAACAGCGATATCATCCAATAATGCAAAAAAGCCTGATGCCATAATTTTTCCCTAATTCACTGCAAATATAAGGCTTCTCTTTAAGAAAGTCGCTCCAATTTTCTAATTTCCCCAAGGCAATAAAAACGGAAGTGATGGTAGGGGTTGATGCTGAAATTGTGTGTTGAGAGGAAAGCACATTGCTATTGATTGGCGGAAGTTGCGTGAGGGATAGCAGCAGAAAGCCCACAGTGAGGAACGAGCGAGGACTTGTCGCGCATAGCCCGACCGAAACCGAGCGCAGCGAGCGTTTGGGGCACGCCCAAAAAAAAATAATCCCCGCACCTATAAGAGATGCAGGGAAGATCTTAAATACGTTAGAGATTAGAAAATTACAATCGTTCTTTAATAATTTCGTCCACACATTCAGGATTGAGCAAGGTGGAGATATCACCTAAATTTTCCATTTCATTGCAGGCAATTTTTCGGAGGATTCGGCGCATGATTTTACCCGAGCGTGTTTTTGGTAAACCTGCCGTGAATTGAATTTTATCCAACTTGGCAATTGACCCGATATGTTCGCTGATGATTTGGTTAATTTCTTTGCGCAGATTTTCGTGATTTCTGCCTTCACCCGTTTCTTTGAGTGTGATAAAACCATACAATACCGATCCTTTAATATCGTGTGGAAATCCAACAATGGCAGACTCTGCAACTGCAGGATGTTCGTTAATAGCATCCTCGATTGGGGCCGTTCCTAGGTTGTGACCTGAAACAATGATGACATCATCTACACGACCTGTGATGCGGTAATACCCAACCTCATCACGCAAGGCGCCATCCCCGGTAAAATACATGTTTTCATAAGCGGAGAAATACGTTTCGCGATAACGGTCATGATTGCCCCAAATTGTTCGCGCAATAGAAGGCCATGGGAATTTAATACATAATTTACCATCCACTTGATTGCCTTTAATTTCTTGCCCATCATCACCGATTAAAGCCGGCTGAATGCCCGGCAAAGGTAAGGTGGCATAAGTTGGAATAGTTGCCGTAATTCCTGGAAGCGGAGAAATCATGATTCCACCCGTTTCTGTTTGCCACCATGTATCGACAATTGGACTTTTCTTTTTGCCGACATTGTCATTATACCAATGCCATGCCTCTTCATTAATTGGCTCACCAACCGTTCCGAGCACTTTTAGCGAAGAAAGGTCATGTTTCGTTACAAAATCCATGTGCTCTTTTGCCAATGCACGAATAGCAGTAGGAGCAGTATAAAATTGCGTGATTTTATGTTTTTCAATGATTTCCCAAAAACGACCACAATCTGGGTAACTCGGCACGCCTTCGAACATCACTGTTGTTGCTCCATTTGCCAGCGGTCCATAAACAATATAACTGTGACCTGTAATCCAACCAATATCGGCCGTACACCAATAAATATCGTTCGGGCGGTATTGGAAAACATTTTTAAACGAATAGGCCGTATAAACCATATAACCCGCCGTTGTATGCACCATTCCTTTTGGTTGACCCGTAGAACCAGAGGTGTATAAAATGAAAAGCGGATCTTCAGCATCCATGATTTCAGCTTCGCAAACGATTGATGCATCATCCAATATAGGTTGCAACCATTCATCACGACCGTCGATCATCTTAATCGCAGCATTGGTGCGTTTTACCACCAAAACAGATTCGACCGAAGAACAATGCGTCAACCCTTCGTCCACAATTCCTTTCAAATCAATCGCCTTTGAACCGCGGTAGGAACCATCTGCCGTGATGACCATTTTACAATCGCTATCATTAATTCGTGTCGCCAAAGCGGTAGAAGAAAATCCGGCAAAAACAACAGAATGAATCGCTCCAATTCGTGCGCAAGCGAGCAAAGAAATGGCCAATTCAGGAATCATTGGCAAATAAATACAAACGCGATCACCTTTTTGAATCCCTTTTGACTTAAGGACATTTGCAAACTGATTGACCCGCTCACTTAATTGCTTGTAGGTAATTTGTTGTGCAAGTTCGGCAGGATCGTTCGGTTCAAATAAGATCGCGGTTTTGTCGCCGTTAGCAGCCAAATGCCGATCAATACAATTTTCGGTAATATTCAATTTTGCACCTTGAAACCATTTAATTTCAGGCTTTTTAAAATCCCATTCGAGAACAGTGTCCCACCGTTTACGCCAAACAAAATGTTCTTCCGCAATTTCTTCCCAAAATAACTCCGGATCGCGCACCGATTTTCGGTAAACGTTAAAATACTCTTCGAGGTGTTTAATGTGATAATTACTCATTGACAATAGGAATTAATTCTAGCTTGCTTTAAAGATAATCAGATTCAATTACATTACATGAGTCCAGCAAAATTCATTCAAAAAAAAGCGGCCGAACCGTTGTTCGCACCGCTTTTACCCAGAAGTACCCTCAACCCCTATCCGGCCTTCTGTGGATTTATTAAGATTATATCACGGACTTGAACCTCAGTTACCCGGCGATTCATTCCTCCAAGATCTTTGTATAAGCGATTCACCAACTTTCCTTTTATCGCTACCATTTGTCCCTTTTTCACAAAGCGCTCGCATAAATCCGCTTGTTTACCCCAGGCAACAATGGCGTGCCATTGCGTCTCCTTTCGCTTACCATTTACTTCGTAAATAAAATCATTGATGGCAATTGAAAATTTAGCCAATTTCATTCCGTTCTCAAAACTTCGAATAATTGGGGTAACGCCCGTTCTTCCTATCAAATTAACACCGTTTTGTAATGAGTTCATATCGTCCATTTTTTAATTAATTAGTTGTTTCGTTTTTAAAGGAGCGTATATCGCGCTTTCGGTTCGGATATACGCCCCTTGTTTGGGCTAAAATTGCGTCTTAAGCTTTCCCTCCTAGCAAAAGAATTTCCGAAATTTGCACTTCAGTATTGGTACGTTTTTCCCCTTCTTTCGTCTCGTATGAACGAGTCACCAACTTGCCTTCGATCGCCACTTCTTGCCCTTTTTTTGTGTACTTTTCAAATAGCTCTGCTTGCTTGCCCCAGGCAATTGCATTGTGCCACTGAACCGTATCAACATATTCCCCTTTTTGGTTTTTATACCCTTCGTTTGTTGCTAATCTGATTTTCGCTAATTTATTTCCGTTCTCGAAATTGATGATTTCTGGTGTTTGACCTAAATTACCGATTAACTGTACTTTATTTCTTAAATTATTCATATGATTTGTTTTTATGGATTATTACTTTTTTTACTGATTTGAGGAGTCTGTAGCGCCCACTCTCCCATGACCTTTTTTTATGGAGCTTGGACGCTACATAACACCTACCCCTTCTTCTTCTTCCCGTCTACACTTCTACCAAATAAGTTTATTTCGTTGATTTGAATTTCTGTTTTATAGCGTTTTTCACCTTCTTTTGTCTCGTAAGTACGATTCACGAGTTTACCTTCGATTGCGATCTCTTGTCCTTTTGTAACATAAGCCTCAATAAAGCTCGCTTTTTTACCCCAGGCCGTTAATGAATGCCACTGCACGTCCTCTACTTTTTCTCCCGCCGCATTCTTGTACGATTCATTCGTAGCAATACTAAGACGTGCTAACTTTTTACCATTCTCAAATGAAATGATTTCTGGTGCTTGCCCAATGTGTCCGATCAATTGTACTTTGTTTTTTAATGTGCTCATGTTGTTTGTTTTTAAATTGTTTGTAATTGTTACAGTCGTTGTTTGTTATCGACACTGCAAAGGAATGGCACCTTCCAAATCTTATCCGTACATTAAATGTTTGTATACGAATAAAATACATTTGTAAATATTTGTAAACGTTTTTATAATTGATTAACAACGATTTAATAAAAAAATGACAAGGCGAATTATTTTTATAAAAAAGCCAAAAAAAAATACTTAATCAAAAAAAAACAGCCTTTTAAATCCCCCCTTATGTTAGATTTATTACTTTTCATCTATGAATGTAAACGCGACAATTTTAACTACACCCTGTCCTGATTTAACGGTCAGTGAACACTACTTTTTGACATTAGATTTTAACATTTTCAAGGATGAAAAGCAGCACTTTGCTTTAGCTAAGGATTTTATTATTGAATTAAACACGAATCCATACGCCCGTCCAGGAATTAAACTAATCCGTTCAAAATCTAGTATAACAGCACTGATCGGCAATTTAACGACTGTCAAAATTGGAAACGATCAGCTTCTTGTTTCGCCTGAGGGCTGCTGCATTTACTTCAACGAATTACCACTGCCTTCTACAGAAAATCATTTAAACACCGAAAATACCTTATTGGGCAATTTTCAAGGTGTAAGTATTGAGTCCGCTAATCTAGCCGAATCCTTGAATTTTTGGTTAAAGATTGGATTCACACAGGTCGGTGGAAGTGCCGAAAGTGGTTGGTTGATGCTAAAAAATGAAGATAACTTTGATTTAAACGTAATGCGTTTTGGCATGTGTCCTCACTTTTTTTCAAACCCAGGATTGAACTTTTTTAATGGAACTGAAAATCCTAAAATTATACAAGAAATTAAGCGGAGAAACCTTCCGATTCGCCAAGAAATAACCTTTTTCAAACCAGGTGAACCCGCGGAGAACATCATAATGAGCGACCAAGGTGGCTTATGTTGCTTTATATTCAACGACTGATAAAGCGGCATTAAATCCATTGCATAAAAGCAAAAATAGGTGAAACCTATGCCGCGGCTCAGATATAATCTTATTTTTGCATCTCAATTTTATAATTTATTACAATGAGAAATGGAACAGTAAAATTCTTTAACGATTCAAAAGGATTTGGATTTATTACAGACGACTCAGACAACCAAGAATACTTTGTTCATGTTAGCGGCTTAATCGACGAGATTAACGAAGGTGACAAAGTTGAATTTGATCTTAAAGACGGTCGAAAAGGTCTTAATGCTATCGACGTTAAAGTTCTTTAATTGATCGCATAAAAATTTTAAAAAGCCTGTTCTTCAGGCTTTTTTTATGTCCAAAAAAACGCCTCTAATAGGGGAATCATTGTTCGAAACCGACCTTAAAGAGAACCAACTTATCTCGCATGAAAAATCAACCTATTGTTCTTTACCTCTTCTTCTTTTTTTTAGGAACAAATCAGCTATCCGCTCAATTGCCAAAAGGTGATCGCACCCTATCATGGCTTGTTGACAAATCAGAAAATGACGATTTGTTGCAAGCTTTTGAATTTGCTCAAGCCGGTTGTATCGAATCTTCTCATTTAAGCATTACATGGTCGGATATTGAACCAACCGAGGGTTCATTTGACAGCGACATACTAAACATCTTAAATACAGCCGACTATTTTTATACGTTTTATTCGACCGAACTTGAATTGCAATTAGCGGTGACAAATACTGTTATTAAAACAGTACCTGACGATCTTATTGATGTCAATTATGATGACCCCGTCTTCATCACTCGCTATAAACGCGTTCTTGATTCAGTCTTTGCACATTTACCAACCGTTGAATTAAGTGCACTAAATATTGGAAATGAAAGTGACATACTTTTCGGAGCAGACGCGTCTCAATATACAGCATTCAAAACATTTCTAGACGAAGTGATTCCCTATGCAAAAACACGGTATTTTGAATTGTATGGCCGCGACATAAAAGTTGGAACTACTTTAACCCTATATGGATTAATCGACCCTATCCAAGGACCGTTATGTGAAATAGTAAATGATGGACTTGATATTGTTTCAGTAACGTATTATCCCTTAGAAAACGATTTCACCATGAAACCAATTAGCGCAATCGAACCCGATTTTGACGCCTTAGTTGCGATCTACAATAATCCTTCTCAACCCATTTATTTTGCCGAATGTGGATTCTCATCTAGTGAAATCTGCAATAGTTCCGAAGTTCGTCAGGCTCAATTTTACAGCGAAGTATTTCAACTATGGGACAAACATTATAATCAAATAAAATACCTCACTATTTTTAAATCAACTGATTGGTCCTATGAGGCAGTTGAATTCTATGGTACATACTATGGAATTGATGATCCTATATTTTTAGAATATTTGCGTACTCTTGGAGTGCGAACGTGGGATGGAGACGGCACTAATAAATTAGCCTATGAATTCATACTATGCGAATTAGAAGCAAGGGATTGGTGCACAACGAGCTGCAGTTTAACAGCAATCGAACAAACTAAAAATGTAGGCGAACTTGCCATTGCTCCAAATCCATTTACGAATCAGTTCACCATTCAATCCAATGAACCACTCGCTTATGTGAAACTATTTAGCGTGACGGGTGAAATGGTTTACGAATCATTTACAGGATCGAATAGAATTGACACAAGTGAGCTTCCTGCCGGTATTTACCTCGTCGAAGTTCAAACTACTACCAATGAAATATGGCTCGAAAAAGTCGTAAAAACTGCAAATTAAGGCGCGTTAACCATTAATCGAAAAAAAACATCCTCCTAACGAAGAGGTTCATAGCACATCTTTTTTTTCATCAAATTGGATCAATAAAGCTCGTCGAGATACCTAAATAGGTATCTGTCTCCACCCAAGTCGAGTCGGTATTCATCTAAAAAGAAAAAGATGAAAAAATTAATTGCAGAATTTATTGGAACCATGTGGTTGGTTCTAGGTGGATGTGGAAGTGCAGTTTTAGCCACAGGTGGGTTTGGTGACTTAGGAATTGGATTTGTCGGCGTGTCACTCGCATTTGGACTTACGGTTGTCATTTAAACCCAGCCGTTTCTATCGGTTTGTGGGCAGGTGTAAGATTCGATTCGAAAGATTTACTCCCGTATATTGTTGCGCAAGTTTTAGGGGGTGTTTTAGGAGCTTTCATTCTCTACCTGATCGTTAGCGGTCAAGCTGATTTCAAATCAGTAAATGATTTTGCTTCAAATGGCTATGAAAATGGTTCTCCCGGCGGTTATAGCATTTTGTCAGCTTTAATTACGGAAGTGGTAATGACCTTCATGTTCTTAATCATCATTTTAGGAGCAACGCATGAAAAAGCACCAAAATATTTAGCTGGTTTAGCAATTGGATTAGGTTTAACACTCACTCACCTCATCAGCATACCTGTAACAAATACCTCTGTAAATCCTGCACGAAGCACAAGTCAAGCTTTATTCGCAGACAACAATTGGGCCTTACCT
>JALQVX010000066.1 GCA_023263555.1 Crocinitomix sp. | reverse complement strand
CTTTTCAGAAGCGGGTAAAATCGACGCGATTTTTGTAAGAAAAACGCGTCGATTTTAGAGCGTTAGGACGGTTTTGTTGATTTCGTAACAAGGCGATTGTATGATGATCTGTAAAAGGAGGATGGTTTAACTTTTCGACTTCTTTTTGCGGAAGCCAGAAGTCATCAAGCCAAAAAATCCTTTGGGATAGGTTTCTATTCCGTCAAAACCAAGTGGAATATCTCTACCGGATGCTGGGATGTAATTCTTCCTGAAGATGTAATCCCATAGGCTGAGCGTAATTCCAAAGTTGACTCCGTATCTTCTTTCATGGGGCAATGCTTTAGCATGATGCCATATATGCATTCTCGGATTATTCAAAATATATTTTAACGGGCCGTAAGAGATGTTCAAATTCGCATGATTGATGTGTCCTATAGCGATAGCGAAAAAATAAATCATAAAAGCTTGTTCTGGAGCAAAACCGCCAATGAACATTATCGCAAGAAATTTCATTGGTGTATAAAAAACGGTTTCCATCCAATGATATCTTAGGTGAGCGGCAAAACCCATTTGTTCAACGGAGTGGTGTACTTTATGAAACTTCCATAAGAAATCAAATCGGTGCAGGCAAATGTGAGTGACCCATTGAATAAAATCTAGCGCTAAAAAGAAGATTAGCAGTTGCAAACCCCATGGTAACGTGCTCATGTCAAACACAGATGTGGCGGTTAGGTCAACCCCACTCATGTCATAAAATCCTTTTGTTACAACCTTTGAAAAAGCAAGGAAGATGATCAAGTTAAAGATGTAAAAGTTGAAGAACATGAAAAAGAAATCCAACCAAAAGTCTTTTCTAAAAATAGCTTGATTCTTTCTCCAAGGAAAGAATATTTCTAACAACCAAATCAACGCCGAAAAGAGAACCAAAAACCAGAAATAGTTTTCGTACCAAGGATTTATTTGGAAAGTAATTTGATTCCAAATATAATCGGAGTATTCGCTAAAGGTTTTTCCAAAGATCTCAGCATAGGTTGTATATTCTAATGGGCTAACAGCTCCGGTTTCAATTGGGAGAGTGCTATCCGCACTCCATTCAATCCATGAGCCATCATAATTCTGTACATTCTTGTATCCTAGAATTTCTGTTAATATAAAATAAGAGTGTGCAGAACGCACACCGGATTGACAATAAACAATAACTTTTTTATCCGAAGTGACGCCCTTAGAACTGTAAAGATACTGCAAGGCGTCTTTAGATTTGAAGAGCTGATCACCTTCAAAATTAATGTTCTCAATCCAATCAATATGAACCGATCCTGGAATTCGGCCAGCAGCCGAAGCACCCTCTTTCATAATACGGCCTTCATATTCTTCTGTTGATCGCGTGTCAACAATACAATAATCTTCATTGTTAAGTGCATTCTGAACAGCTCGCTTATCAGCTATTCTATTGTCTGTTTTGCCAACAGAAAAAGTATAATTGGGAACAGTTATCAATTGGGGATTAAGTTGAATAGCTTCATTTTTATTTCCCCAAGATTTTAACCCTCCATCTAACAGAAAGAGATCTTGATGTCCATAAAAAGCAAGAATAAAATATAGTCTAGCAGCATCACAACCTCCTTTGTGATCGTATAAAACGAGCTTATCTGATGGTGTCAATTCTAATTCGACAAGCAAAGATTCTAGATCATTCATGTCGGGAATCATTTCATTCGAAGTGGTGTAATCAGGACGCCATAAATTTTTAGCACCTACAATATGCAGGGTGTCAAAAGCTGCTTTCGGTGAAACATCAATAATTTTATAGGCTAGAAAATTTTCTTCTAACTGATCAGCAGTTATTATTGCTTCATAATTCGATTGACCAAATGAAGACAAAGTAAAAATGAGTGTAACGAATGTTGTGTAAAATAGCCATTTCATGCTTATGTGATTTATAGCACAAATATAGTTGAATTGAATTATTACATTTGGTTGAAACAAATGTCCTGGGATAAGATATTATGCTAGAAAAACTGGAAAAACAATTACAAGAGGAGTTGAATTTTATTAGAGAAGATGATTCTCTGATTGATCCAGTTATGCTTTATACTGCGAATTTGCGCAATAATTAATGTAATCACCTAAAGCTTATAAGATGTCTAAAAAAGATAGCAGAAGAACGTTTTTAAGTAAATCAGCCATAGCCACATTGGCAGCAATTGTTGGCTCGAAAGTTGTTTTTGCTGAAAATTTTCCAAAGGAATTAGAACCTGTCGGTTTGCAGCCTGATGAGGTGAAAGTGAAGATTCCTGGGAAAAGTGATCAGCTCAAAATCTTAAATAGCAAACCTTTGAGTGCTGAAACTCCTCCACATCTCTTAGATGATGAGGTGACGCCGGCGCATCTCATGTTTGTTCGAAACAATGGCATTCCACCTGAAGAAGTAGATGTCCAAAAATGGACGTTAACAATTGATGGTGAATCTGTTGTTAAGCCTATGACCTTTGGGATAAAAGAATTAATGGATAATTTTGATCATTATTCATATAATCTAACAATAGAATGTGGTGGAAATGGGCGTGCAGAGTTTAATCCTCCAGCCAAAGGAAATCAATGGGGACTCGGAGGAGTGGCTTGTACAAAATGGACAGGTGTTCGATTAAAAGATGTTTTGAATAAAGTCGGAATTAAAGATGACGCCGTCTATATTGGATATTACGGGGCAGACACCCATTTAAGTGGTGATCCTGATAAGGTGGTGATTTCAAGAGGAGTTCCAATTAAGAAAGCGTTAGAGGATGAAACACTTATTGCTTGGGCAATGAATGATCAAGCGATTCCAGTCATGAATGGTTATCCACTTCGATTGGTTTGTGGCGGCTGGCCTGCTTCAACATCTGGTAAGTGGTTAACGAGAATCTCTGTTCGAGATAAAGAACATGACGGACCAAAAATGGAAGGTCAATCGTATAGGGTTCCTAAATTTCCTGTTCCCCCAGGAACGAAGGTACCGGATGATCAAATGAAGATCATTGAATCAATGCCTGTTAAGTCAATAATTACGTATCCGAAAACCGGAGCTATCATCCCAAAAGGTGGAAGCTTTGAAGTAAGAGGACACGCTTGGGCAGGAGATTTGAAGGTTAAAAAAATGGAAATTTCAATTGATTTTGGAGTGACTTGGAAGACCTGTGAATTAAAAGACCCAATCAATAGACTTGCTTGGCAAAGATGGAAAATAAATGTGAAATTGCCTGAGTTTGGATACTATGAAATTTGGGCGAGAGCCACGGATGAAAAGGGTGTTGCTCAACCTATGGTTCTGCCAGGTTGGAACCCCAAAGGCTATCTTAATAATGCAAGTCACAGAATTGGTGTAAGACAAGGATAATGGAGGAGCTATCAAAGAAGGAGCTTGTTCTAAAACAGGCAAAATTAGCGATCAATTTTGGTGTAGGGGTGATCGCTTTTGCATCAATTTGGGTGTTTCAGTTCACCATTTTCCCTGATTTTTTTAAGCCAGAACCTACTATAGTAGAATTCATTCCAGACTCAACAGAACCTGAATCCGTTTCCTACTTTGAGCTCGATTCTGCGGATATTGAGAATGGGATTCATGTGCCTACTGGACTAATTGTTGATGACGGTTGTCAGGATGTTATGGTTACTTGCGGTGCTTGTCATTCATTGGACCTTGTAACACAGAATCGAGCGACCAGAGACGGGTGGAAGGAGATTATAGTTTGGATGCAGGAAACGCAAAAATTGTGGGACTTAGGCGAAAAAGAAGTCGTGATTTTAGATTATTTAGCTAAGAATTACGCTCCTGAAAATACGGGCAGACGAAAAAATATAGAAAATATTGAATGGTATAATTTGTAAGTTGGCCAAGCTGAATTACATTTTTGTTTAATCGGTTGTGGTGCTTCACTTGCCTAACAACTATTTCTTACTTCAAGTTAGATTTGGGCATAATTGAAGAGAAGTATGCCTTAAAATCTTAATCAGCATCTAAAAAAGCTGGAAAACTTTCTTTAATGTCATTTAAAATGGATTTTTTGAGGCGTAGGATGGAAATTTCTTCACGATTGGGGGCGGCATGATAAGCCGTATTACCCCATGGATCCACCATCATAGTGTTCCCAGCATAATTAATTTGATTTCCATCTGTACCTACGCGATTTAAACCAATACAAAATGTTTGATTTTCGATTGCTCGGGCTTGCAGCAGTGTTTTCCATATATTCGCTCTTTTTTCGGGCCAATTTGCGAGATAGATGAGTGCATCATATTCCTTTTCCCCATTTATCGTTCGGTTTCTAGAAAAGACGGGGAAACGCAAATCGTAACAAACCTGAAGCATCAAATTCCAGCCCTTTAATGAAAAAACTTCGCGTTGTTTGCCGGCAGTAAAAGATTGATTTTCATTCGCCATTCTAAACAGGTGCCGTTTATTGTAGGTAGCACAAATTCCGGTTTCATTAACAATCACAAATCGGTTAAAATAGTGACCGTTATCTTCGACAATCAAACTTGCACCAATGTGTGTTTTCATTTTTTGCGCCCAATTTTGCAACCATAATATAGATTCACCATCTTCAGTTTCGGCTAATGTTTTGGTATTCATACTAAACCCTGTATTAAACATTTCTGGAAGCAGTACTAGGTCAATTTCTTTACCGATTAAGGCCTGATTAAAATGTTTTTCGAGATGCGTAAAATTTGCTTGTTTATTTTCCCAAAATTGGTAAGTTTGAACGAGAGCGACAGTTAAATCTTGCATAATAATTCGGCGGCATTAATGAGGGTTTGATCTTCTTTGGCAAAACAAATGCGAATGACTTTGTTGTCAGACAGATCCTTATAAAAAACAGAAACAGGAATGACAGCAACACCAAATTCGATCGTCAATTTTTTGGCGAATTCAACATCTGATAGATCTGAAATTGCACGATAATCCAATAGGCAAAAATACGTGCCTTCGCAAGGCATTAATTTAAAACGACTGTCTTTTAGGTTGTCAAGAAAAAGCGTTCTTTTTTTGGAATATAAAGCATGAATTTCTTGATGAATATCAGTGGTTTCAAGATAACGCGCTATGGCATATTGCATGGTATTGTTCACACAAAAAACGAGGAATTGATGAATTTTTCGAAATTCAACTGTCATTTGAGGCGGTGCAATGCAATACCCCACTTTCCAACCGGTAACATGCAATGATTTCCCAAAACTATAAGTCACAAAACTCCGCTGACGAATGAATGCATTGCGCAAAACGGATTGATGTTGACCTTCAAATTGAATGTGTTCATAGACTTCGTCACTGAGAACCAATAATTGCGGATGTTTCTTCAGCAGGTTTTCCAATTCATGTAAATCATCCTCCGTCCAAACTGTACCTGTTGGATTGTGCGGATTGTTGACGATTATTAATTTGGTGCGTTCATTTGCGGCTTCATTAACCGTGGCCCAATTTATTTTATAAGATGGAAATTCAAGGTTTAAATGAATCGGAATTCCTTTATTCACGACAATGGCAGGATCGTAACAATCATAAGCAGGGTCAAATAAAATGACTTCATCTCCCGCATGAATGAGCGTTGAAATCACGGTGTAAATTCCTTGTGTTGCACCTGCTGTAATCGTTATTTCTTGATTGGGATCAACAGTGATATGATGTTGTTCGGCAATTTTTTTAGCAATTGCTTTACGCAAATCTAGCCGACCAGGCATGGGGGCGTATTGCACCTGATTTTGATCCAAGGCTTCTACCACATATTTTTTGAGTTGAGGATCAATTGGAAAATCTGGAAAACCTTGCGATAGATTGACTGCCTGATGTTCTGCCGCTAAAGCAGACATCACAGAAAAAATAGTCGTTCCAACAGCTGGTAGTTTTGATTCAATCATTTTTTAAGGTTTGATTAACGTCTCATTCCCAGGATTCCAAAAAGTCCACGTGTTAATTCTTTGATCAGCGTTGAACCCATGTCATTTCCGCTCGATTGACGCGTTGTTGTTCGGCGAGTGGTCGGCTTTGTCGCTTTTGTTTTTGGTTGCGCTCTTCGCAATTCTTTTTCCTTAATCGCGCGTTCTTTTTCTTCAGCTTTTGCAATTTCGGCACGGCGTTCAGCGTCCTTTGCTTTCGTCATTTTTTCTGTCAAAATTTCGTAAGCGCTTCGGCGATCGATCTCCTTATTGTACTTTTCTGTAAGGATAGAAAAATCGACAATTTCTTTTATTTCAACGGGAGTCAGAATGTCCATTCGCGTTGCTGGTCCACGCATTAAAGTTGCTGCCAAAGGTGTAGGAATCCCTTTTTCGTTTAGACCGGTCACAAGGGCTTCTCCAATTCCTAATGACGTTAATAATTCAGCTGTATCGTAAAAATCACTCAAGGGATAATTCTCTGCTGTACTTTTTATCGCTTTTCGATCATTAGCCGTAAACGCTCTGAGTGCGTGTTGAATTTTCAATCCTAATTGACTGAGCACCACCGAAGGAATA
>JALQVX010000062.1 GCA_023263555.1 Crocinitomix sp. | reverse complement strand
TACACCACGTATTTCCATCAGTTCTTCTACATCTCGATAGCTTAAACTAAAACGTAATTTAAAATAAACAGCTTGTAAAATGATCGATTTTGGAAAACAATGATGCTTGAACATATCTTTTTGATCTAAATGTAGCTAAATAATTATTTTAGTTAAATTAGATGCGACAGAACCAGTTGGACTACTTAAAAACTTTGGGAGCGCCTATGAAAACTATGATCTAGACGGTAAACACCAATTGCTTGGTTCGACTTTCCCTGAAAAAATAATTTTCGACGGAAAAAAATGTCGAACCACCAAAATGAATGAAGCTGTTTCTCTGATAGTCAGTATTGACAAGGGTTTGAAGAAGGGCAAAAAAAAACAAGTCGATCAAAAGACCGACTTGTTCACTATTGTGGGCCTTACTGGATTCGAACCAGTGACCCCCTGCTTGTAAGGCAGGTGCTCTGAACCAACTGAGCTAAAAGCCCCACTATTTTCGCTTTTTTTATAACACCACTGTGTTACGATTGCGGGTGCAAATATAAGTAGCTTTTTTGTTATTACAATGAAAAATTGAAAAAAAATTACAATAATTTTTCAATTAAATAAAAACTACCACAGATTAAAATGAGATCATCTTCGTGAGCAACTGTTTTACAATAATTTAGAGCATCAACCGGCGATTCGTACAATTTTGCATTGTAATCAGATTTTTCAATCGCTGTCATAAATTCAGCTGTAGTAACAGCTCTTGTTGAATCGAAACTTGCAAGATGAAGCATAGCTTTATTTGGAAAAAGGGAGAGAATTTCACGCCATTCCTTATCATTTGAAGCACCGTAAATGATATGAAGCGCTTTATATTCAACTGCCTTTAGACCATTTACTAAACTCATTATTCCAGCCACATTGTGCGCCGCGTCAACAAGAATTAAAGGCTTTTCGTTAATCGCTTGCATACGCCCAAGTAATTTCATCCCTCCCGTTACATTAAGGAAGGAATGTACCACCTTTTCCTCATCTAATCCCCAATTCTCTTTCAGCAGGTCTAGCGCTGTTTTTGCTGTCTGTAAATTTCGTTGTTGATAATCGCCCAGTAAATCACTTTTAAATTCTATTTGCGGCTGATCTTGACTAAATACAATTGCTGCATTAGCATCATTAGCCTTATCTTGAAATACCCTTCGAAGACTTGGATCGATATCACCGATAACAACAGGTATCTCGTTTTTTATGATTCCAGCCTTTTCTTGGGCAATCTGACCCAATGTATTTCCTAAAAAAGCGGTATGGTCTAAACCTATATTTGTTATAATTGAAAGTTCTGGGATTACTATATTAGTCGAATCTAAACGCCCCCCCAAGCCCGTTTCAATGATAGCGATATCACAACCGGCATCAGCGAATGCTTTAAAGGCCATGGCTGTTGTAATTTCAAAAAAGGAAGGATTGATCCGAATAAAATCAGCTTTAAACTGTTCAACAAAATCAACGACAGCAGTTTCAGAGATATAGGTTCCATTAATTTTTATTCGTTCCCTAAAATCTTTGATATGTGGACTGGTAAAAAGTCCGGTTTTATAGCCGTTTTCAGCAAATGCATTGGCCAAAATATGTGAAACCGATCCTTTTCCATTTGTGCCAGCAACATGGATTATTTTAAACGCTTTTTGTGGATTCCCCATGCACTCCACCAATTCAGAGATACGCTCCAAACCTGGCTTATAAGCTACTCCACCCTGATGCTGATAATTAGGAACTTGATCGAAAAGCCAAGTAACGACTTCTTGATAGGTTGACATGTCTTTTACGACTTACTAAATTTGAACAATACGTAACCAACATGCTCAGACGTTACGCCCGATTTTTTGTCGTATTTCATGGTTTTAGCGGCTTTAACGGCTAGGGCAATCAAATATTCATTACCGGTAGTCGATTTTGATTCTTTAAAACGTGTTTTAATGACATTTCCAGCTGCATCTACCCATAAGTCAAGCGCTACTGTACCTTCTTCTTGTGCGTTCGCATTAAAGCTTGCAGGACTTACAACTTTACGATCTGGATTATAAGCCCCATCACCCGGTGTATTTCCCGTTCCATTCCCACCTACTCCATCACCATTACCGAAAGAAGTTCCATTTCCATTTCCAGATCCTGAACCTCCACCAAAATCAAAATCGCTATCTACTTGTGGTTCAGATTGAGAATTCGTATTAGTTGATGATCCACTCCCACTTGGTGTTGGTGTCGTGGTTGTCGTTTGCGTATGCGTTGAACGTGGAGCTTCCTGCACCGTTTCAGTAGGTGTGGGATTTCCTTGTTCACTTTGATTGTTATTTCCTCCTGCCGCTTGAGAACCTTGTTCTAATTCAAAATCCTCCATCACGATTTCCACCGGCTCATCCTTCAACGGAGGATTTGGTTGCTCGAGACTTACCAAGAGAAAAAATAGAATCATGAGCATAATAAAAATAAGAGACGCATACAAAGCCTTACGGTGATCTTCATTTCTAAAAATCGCCAATCCCTTCAAATCTTCTTCTCTGACATTTTTCATACCACTCTCTTTTTAACTCATTCTACTCAAAAACCAAAATCGGTTTCCACTCATTATCTTTTGCCAAGGCAATGAGACGGAAAACATATTGATAATCCGCATCTTTGTCGCCTGAAATTTTAATGATATCATTATCTGATAAATCCCCATTCATTTTAGAAATGATGATCGGTTCAATTTCTTCATAGGAATAAAACTTATCTACATCATCCGTTAATAAATAGCGGTTATCGCTCGTGACTCCTACATTTAAGACAGGTTTAGGAGGTTGTCCTCCACCATCAGAACTTGGCAATTCAACCGGGATTCCAGGTTCAGACATTGTACTCATGATGATGAAAAAGATCAACATCAAGAAAACAAGATCCGTCATGGAAGACATCCCTCCCTCGGCTTTTACTCTATTTCTTCTACCTAAATTCATATTTCTTGTATTAGGTACAACTATTTACCAGGTTCGTTCAATAAATCTAAAAATTCAATAGATGCGCCTTCCATAGTGTGAATTACTTTGTCCACTTTAGCAACTAGATAATTATAAGCACTGTAGGCAATAATTCCGACTACCAAACCAGCAACCGTCGTCACCATGGCTTCCATAATTCCCCCAGAAATGGATGCGATTTCAATATTCGTTTCCGATTTTAGGGCAAAGAATGTTTTGACCATCCCTAAAGTTGTACCCAAGAAACCAATCATAGGAGCGACACCAGCAGCGGTTGCTAAAAAGCTTAGACGTCTTTCCAATTGATAAATTTCTAATTTACCGACATTTTCAATAGAACTTACAATATCACGCATTGGTTTTCCAATACGAGAAATCCCTTTCTCTACCATTCGTGCCGCAGGGTTATTGGTTTGTATGCATAGGTCACGCGCTTGATCAACCTTTCCATCCATGAGATAATCTTTGACTTTTTCCATGAAATCCTTTTCATCCTTTAACGACTTATTGATTGTTAATAGGCGTTCAACGAAGATATAGATCGTCAAAATAGAGAGAATAGCCAATGGAATCATGGCCCATCCACCGTCCATGATCAAATCCCAAACAGGAATTTTTTCCGTTGTTTCAACCACGACATCAGCAGCTTGAGCAGCTTCAACCGATTCTAATTCTGATGCTTGTAATAATAAAGCTAATGCGCTCATATCCTATTTCTTTTAATTTATTTAACGGTAAATATCTAGTTTTGTTACAACGCAAACATGAGGTAATAGGTCAACGCCCCTGCAAAGTACCCAACAATTGCATATAAACTTATTCGCTTGATGTACCAACCAAAACTAATTTTTTCTAGTCCCATAACAGCAACACCAGCCGCAGAACCAATAATCAACGCACTACCTCCTGTTCCAGCACAGTAAGCCAAGAATTGCCAAAAGACTCCGTTAGCAGCAAAATCACCAACGGTAACCTCATACATCCCTTGAGCTGCAGCAACCAACGGTACGTTATCGACAACGGCTGAGAGCAATCCAATCGTAATGTTGATTGAATAAATATTTTGGTCAAAAGTAGTGTCCAAGAAATGTGCCACTTGTGCCAAATGCCCTACTTCTTGAAGCGCCGCAACAGCCATCAAAATCCCTAAGAAAAATAATACACTTGCCGTATCAATTTTTTGGAGAACGGAAACAACCGAAAGTCCTTTTCTATCTTCACGATCTTTACGTGCATGCAAGCGTTCAGTCACCAACCAAACAACACCTAAACTCAACATCATTCCGGTAAATGGAGGTAAATGTGTTACTGTTTTAAATATGGGAACAAATAATAAACCGGCTAAACCTAAAATAAAAACTAAATTCTTTTCCCATTCGGCTGGAATTGCATTTTGATGTCCTGTGTGAATCACTTTTTCTGGACGTTGAACATTTCCTTTAATAAAGAAAGAAGCAATTGTAAGCGGAACTATAATAGCCACTAAAGAAGGTAATATTAGGTTTGTAATAATCACTCCAGTATCTGGCATTTGCCCATTGTTCCACAACATAGTCGTGGTAACATCTCCAATTGGAGACCAAGCACCACCGGCATTAGCAGCGATAATGATGAACCCACCAAATAACCATCTTCGTTCTTTATCGTCAATTAATTTCCTTATGACCGATATCATTACGATTGAAGTCGTTAAGTTGTCCAATGCAGCAGACATAAAGAATGTCAAGAAGCAAATCACCCATAACAACTTAACAGTATTTGTTGTACTAATACGATCAGTGATGACAGAAAACCCGTCATGTGCGTCAATTAATTCAACAATTGTCATGGCACCCAACAAAAAGAACAATATGGAGGCGATATCAAATAAATGATGAGATAAACCATGTTCAACATAATGATGCACTTGTTCATCCGTTTCCGAAGCAGGAATTCGTTCGCGTCCTTCGTATAATTCGGGGTGCTTAAAAACCTCTTCACGGTGCTCTTCTTCGACATGCTCCATATAATCAACGAATTTTTCATTGCGTATTTTGAGATCCTTGTCTTTAATCAATTGTTCTACCGTTATATCAGTATCAACATGTAAATGTTCTGCGGGCCATATCGCGTACAAGCCCCAACAAACCATACCAATTAAAAGCGCCGAAGCCGCTTTATCAATTCTAATATTATGTTCCAATGCGATCGCTAGATAGCCGACCACAAAGACAATTACCATTACGTATTCAATTCCCATGACGTATACTTATATTAATTTATTTAATGCAATTTCGAATGCAGTTTTTGCAATATTTGTTTTACTTGGATTTTTAGTATGAGCAGATAAGAGTGCAGTTTTAATTGTGTTAGATGTATCTTCAAAAATACCTTGATCGGTTAAAGTGTGAAGATCACTACTCATCAGATAAGCAAAAACTCTTGCCATGCCGCAATTGGAGATAAAATCGGGAATAACAGATATCTGTTTATCCGTATAATCGGCGATTGGCCCAAAGAAAATTTCCTTATCGGCAAACGGAACATTCGCTCCCGAAGAAATCACTTTTACCCCTCCTTTAATCATGCGTTCAACTTGATCTTGTGTTATCATGCGTGAACCAGCGCATGGAATAAAAATATCAGCAGGAACATCCCATATTTGCTCATTCACTTCTTCGTAAGAAAGCATATTTGGTGCATTCAATTGATTTCCATTTTTATTCAAAAATAGCTCTCTAATCTCTTCTAAGCTAAACCCTTCTACTTTAATTAAACCACCAACGCGATCAATAATTCCGACCACTTTAGCTCCGTGTTGTGCCAAATAATAAGCGCCTGCAGACCCCACATTTCCCCAACCTTGAACGATTACTTTCTTACCCGCTAGTGATTCATTCCACAAGTTATAATAGTGAAAAATTGACTCACTTACGCCATAACCGGTGATCATATCTGCAATCACAAATTTACGATTAACGTTTGGTGAAAATTTTTCATCTTCAATCACTTTCAAAACGCCTTGACGCAATTGACCAATTCGATTAATCTTTTGAGCTTCGCGTGGTTGAAAATGTCCATTAAAAACACCTTCTTGCGGATGCCATACACCACAATCTTCTGTAAGCGGAATCACTTCGTGAATCTCATCCACATTTAAATCACCACCCGTACCATAATAGTGCTTCAGCAGAGGTGTAACGGCAGCATACCATCTTCTCAAGACGCCTTCTTTACGAGGATCTTGAGGATCGAAATTAATTCCAGACTTTGCGCCACCAATTTGGGGACCAGCAACTGTAAATTTAACTTCCATGGTTTTCGCCAAGGATTCAACCTCTCTTTTATCTAGACCAACCCTCATTCGAGTTCCACCACCCGCAGCGCCACCGCGCAATGAATTAATAACAACCCACCCTTCAGCTTCTGTTTCGGCATCCTTCCATTCGAAAACAATTTCCGGACGTTTATTCTCGAATTTAGATAGTAGTTCAATCATTTATAGCTTATTTTAAAAAAGGCAAAATTAACAAACATTTTCACTTTCCGAATTGATTAATTCAAAGTTTTAAACAGACGAAGGATAACTAATTACACCTCCAACAGAGTCATGGGACGCTCCTGTCACTGATTTTATGGCATTTACTTCATTACGAAGGCACCTCAAACCGAGAAACCCAAAAATCATAGCTTCTTTAAAAGCTATTATTTCTTTCGAAGGTAAAATCACATTCCCTTTGGTTTTCCTTTTCAACGAATCGACAAAGAATGTATTGAAGGCGCCACCACCTGTTAATAAAATAGAATTAAGGTTATTTCGATTCAAGACCTTTGCAATCTGTTCCGTTTCATGTTCAACAATTGTCCGCAGCACATCTTTTGCAGGTATATTTTCAAAGAAGGAGTGTTCTATTACCGGATAAAAATGCGCGTTCATCCATTCCACCCCTATGGATTTAGGCGGTTTTTCCTGATAGAAATCCAATGAATTTAGCTTGCTTAAGAGTTCGTCAATTACTTTTCCTTGGGCGGAATAGCTCCCTGACGCGTCAAATTCTTTCTCAAATTGTTCGCGCATGATCTTATTCAAAGGCAGATTACATGGCGCAATGTCAAAAGCTTTTCGTTCTTGGTTCAGTTCGAATGACACATTAGCAATGCCGCCTAAATTGAGACAAGCTTCATATTGACCAAACAAAAAACGGTCACCGATAGGAACAAGGGGCGCACCTTGGCCACCCAAGGACACATCTTTTGATCTAAAATCGGCGACCACCGTCATTTTTAAACGATCAGCCATCACTTGACCATTTCCAATTTGAACCGTAAATCCGTTCTGTGGTTGATGAAAAATCGTGTGGCCATGGGAGGCAATCAAGTCAACTTTATTTGCCAATTGTTCTTCCTTTATAAATACGGCTGCCTCTTGAGCGATATAATTGCCATACGTCAGATCTAATTTCGACAATTCATTCGGTGAGAGATAATAAGCCTCCGCCAACATTTTTCGCCAAGAAGTCGAATAATCAATTGCTTTTGTCTTCAACTCAGACATGGTCCATTTTCCGTCTAAAAGATTAAATTGCACGTAACACAGATCTAATCCATCTAGTGAAGTCCCTGACATGATGCCGATTACACCTGCAGTATCCAATCTTAATTTTGCCATTCTTATTTTGCTAAAAAATTACTAAATTTGCATCCATTCAGAACCATTCGGTAGCTGAGTTGTTGAACAAGATAATATTAAATCAAAGTTAATGGATTTTACATACACGGAAGAACAAATAGCAGTGCGTGATGCTGCTCGCGATTTTGCACAAAATGTGCTTAAGCCCGGGGTAATCGAAAGAGATATACACGCAAAATTTCCAGTTGAAGAAGCGAAGATTTTAGGCGAACTTGGATTTTTAGGAATGATGGTTGATCCGCAATATGGCGGAGGCGGAATGGATACTGTGTCTTACGTATTAGCAATGGAAGAAATTTCAAAAGTTGATGCATCAATGGCAGTATGTATGTCTGTTTGTAATTCTCTGGTATGTTGGGGATTAGAAACATTCGGATCCGAAGAGCAAAAACACAAATTTCTTGCTCCGATAGCGCGTGGCGAAAAGATTGGTGCATTTTGTTTATCAGAGCCTGAAGCGGGATCTGATGCAACATCTCAAACGACGACTGCAATCGACATGGGAGACCATTACCTCTTAAATGGAACAAAAAACTGGATTACGAATGGTAGCTCAGCATCTATTTATATTGTAATTGCTCAAACGGATAGAGAAAAGGGACACCGAGGAATTAATGCGTTGGTTATCGAGCGAGGAATGGAAGGGTTCGTTGTTGGTGCTAAAGAAGACAAAATGGGAATTCGAGGATCTGACACACATACATTAATCTTCAATGATGTAAAAGTGCCAAAAGAGAATCGAATTGGAGAAGAAGGATTTGGATTTAAATTCGCCATGAAAACTTTGGGTGGAGGTCGAATTGGAATTGCATCTCAAGCTATGGGAATTGCATCTGGAGCTTTAGATGTTGCAATTGCATATTCAAAAGAACGTAAAACATTTGGTAAAGAGATCTACAAACACCAAGGTATTGCCTTTAAATTAGCTGACATGGCAACACAAGTGCATGCTGCTCGTTTAATGTGCTTGAATGCAGCATCTCTAAAAGATCAGGGGGAGGATTATACCCAAGAAGCATCTATGGCTAAATTATACGCCTCTGAAATAGCTCAATCAGTAACAACTGAAGCCGTTCAAATTCACGGTGGATATGGTTACGTTCGCGAATATCATGTTGAAAGAATGATGCGAGATGCAAAAATCACTCAGATTTATGAAGGAACCTCTGAAATTCAAAAAATTGTAATTTCACGTGGTATTTTAGCTGAATAAAAAGGACTGAACAAACTAGAAAAAGCCATTCTAAAGAGTGGCTTTTTTTTTGGAGTAATTTATTATAAATAAGATAAAATTTCTTCTAACCGTATTCCTCTAGATCCTTTAATTAAAATTAGCGCATTTGTTAATGCTAAAAACTGTGGATTTTTCACCAAATCGTTCCAAGAATTAAAATGAGGAATCCCATTTGCTACTTTACCCATTTCTTCTCCAACTAAAAAAGCTTTCAGATGGTTTGAGCGAACAAATTCAACTATTTTCCTGTGCTCTTCAATCGAAATAGTGCCCAATTCTTTCATATCTCCTAAAATCACCACCTTCTCTTCACCTTCGATTTCAAGTAAACTTTCTAAAGCGGCTTTCATACTTGTGGCGTTCGCATTATAACAATCAACAATCAAAGTATTGCTTTCTGTTTTGGTAATCTGAGATCGATTATTAGTAGGCACATACATTTTAATGGCCTCATTTATAGCTGCAGGTTCAACTCCGAAGTAATTCCCAACCGAAACGGCTAATAAAAAATTCGTAAAATTATACCTTCCAACAAGATGTGTTTCTAGAACTGGAGAATGATAAGTTTTAGTGTTCCATTTAAATGAGATAAAAGGATTTTGAGCAACCAATTGACCATCAACATCTGCGTCACTTTGACCAAAACTATAGATGGCAACATTTTGAGGGAGAATAGTTGACAAAATTGGATCTCCAGCATGATAGAAAACCGTTCCTTCGTGCGTACTGATGTAATCATACATCTCCCCTTTTGTTTTAATGACTCCTTCAATCGAACCAAAACCTTCAATATGCGCAGCACCGATATTCGTAATTATACCATGTGTTGGAGCCGCTATTTCTACCAATTCCTTAATATCACCTGGTTTATTGGCTCCCATTTCAATAATTGCCAATTCATGCTCTTTGGTTAATTTTAACAAG
>JALQVX010000364.1 GCA_023263555.1 Crocinitomix sp. | reverse complement strand
TCCTTATCTTGTTTACGCTTAAACTACTAACATGACGAAATTTTTACTCTCTATCTCCTTATTTATATCAACAATTGGGCTTATTGCTCAAACCACAACTACAGGTAATTTCATGCACGACGGTGAGCTTCGTAGTTACCGCGTATACATTCCGGCGAGCTATGACGGAACGGAACCTATGCCGCTTGTTTTTAACTTACACGGATACGGTTCGAATAATGTAGAACAAGAAAATTATGGCGATTTCAGACCCATTGCCGATACGGCTGGTTTCATTATCGTTCACCCTCAAGGGCTGCCCGATCTTTTGGGTACAAATCATTGGAATACCTTCGGCACATCTTCGGTAGATGATGTCTCTTTCTTATCGCAATTAATTGATACGATTTATTCTGATTATAATATTGACGGAAATCGCATCTATAGCACAGGAATGAGTAATGGAGGATTTATGAGTTATAAATTAGCCTGTTTATTGAGTGGTCGAATTGCGGCTATTGCGTCGGTTACCGGATCAATTACTCCTACTGAATTCGCGGATTGTATTACCAATCATCCTATGCCTGTGATGCAAATTCACGGAACAGAAGATCCAACGGTACCCTACGCAGGAAATGCTTTTTTTATGCCAGTAGAAGATGTTGTTGATCATTTTGTAAACTTTAATGATTGTAATCCCGTTCCAATCACAACACCGGTTGCAGATATTGATGCGACTGACGGATGCACGGCTACACATTATGTCTACACAGACGGATTATTAGGCAGCACGGTTGAATTCTTTAAAATTGAAGGTGGTGAACATACGTGGCCAGGATCGGCATTTGAAACAGGTGTAACAAATCAAGACTTTAATGCTTCTGTTGAAATTTGGCGTTTCTTTAGCCAATATACGCTGAATGTTCTCACGAGTTCGGTGGACGAAGTTTCGACTCCTTTAAATTTCAAAATAGTACCGAATCCAGCGGTAAACGAAACTGTTTCTCTTGTTTTCAATAGTAATGAACAACGAGACATTACTGTTATGAATGCTTTAGGTCAAATTATTCTGAATACACGTTCGACGGATGCAATTTACGAGTTAAGTATAGAGACGAAAGGACTTTATTTTGTGACGATTACAGAAAATGGCCAAACGCATACTGAAAAACTGATTCGCAATTAAATCGAAATCTTTCCACTGGCGTGGTTCGATTCACTGATCACGTTCCAAACATAGATTCCTTTTGGCCATGTGGCAGAAATTTCAATTGAATTCCCTTCAATGATTTCTGAAGAATAAATAACCTTACCTGTCAGGTCATAAATGACGAGTAGAGCCTGTTCTGGGACATTTTTTGCTGTCAATTGATGGTCCGAAAAATTATAGGATACAAAAACTTGATTGTGTTTCAAAACAGTGGTTAAGTCAGCAGTATAATCAGTTAACAAATCCATGAACAATGGTAGATGATCGGACATAAAATAAAGGGCATCTGCGATAGAATCAGGAATGGTAGGGTTAAACGGCACATTAATCGATTGATTAAAGCGCGAACCATCCTGACCAAGTGCATGATACGAATCCGTAATATAACGCGCACCATTTGTATTTTCGAAAAGATCGTTAGAGATAAAAATCAGATCGAATCGATCATCCATTCCTCCTCCTGCGCCGTCTGAAAGGGGCGTTTCGCGCGTGCTCTGTGTATGCAAATAGGCATAAGCTGCATTATTGTTCCAGTCACCAATACTATTGATCGGGTCGAACAATTCAATGGATCCTGTTTCTCGCATGGCTAAATGTCCCGATTCATTGCCAGAATAAAAATTAAAGTCACCTCCGGCAATGATATTCTCCCGATTCGACAAGGTATTTAAATGATATTTAAAGAGAATCGCCTCCTCTTTTCGCTGATTGAAATAACCCGATCCTGCCTTCAGATGAAGCGAGTACACATGGAAAATAACAGTATCAGAACTCTCCGATAATCCCGGGCTTTTATAATACAATTCGTACTCACTAATATCCCTCAAACCCGTTGGAATTTGTAATTGAGATCGCAAACCTAAGCGTTCTGAATTATAATAGAGCATATTGTCAGTGTCTGGCCCATCTACGTAGGCAGCCGCCTCAAAATGTGTAAGACCACCAACATTTAGCGCTTCATTTAAAATCAACGCTGATCCTTCTGCGGACAATAATTCGTTCACAACCAAAATGTCCGGCTTGGAATAGGCGATAATCTTCCGCAAGTAGGTAACCCGCTCTGGCGATACAGCTGGAAAATTCAATAAATTATAGTACATCACTCGAATTGTATCTTGTCCAACTGCATTAATCAATGTAAACAAAAATAATCCGACCAAAACCCCCTTTCTCATAGTGTACAAATTTAATTCATAATTTGCGATTAATTTTATATGCATACATAATTAAAAAATCTTACCTTAGATCAAAAGAGCGTCTTTATCCTCCCCCTTATCACTTGGATTTTGATGTGTAATTATAGATTGATATGAATAGATCATTTGCATTTGTGCTCTTCGCATCCATTTTTGGAGTGACGAGTTGTGCGCCTTCACGTTTTGTTGAACCGCTTGAAAAAGATGAATTAACCGTTGGATTTTCCTTGGGAGGACCTGTTATTGAGTTCAACGGACCGATACCAATGCCCATGACGAGTGTTGAAGTAGGTTATGGATTAGATACGAATTTAACTGTTTTTGGTGCGATTCATACCACTGCTGCTTATTTTGGCAACGTTCAATTAGATGCAGGTGTCACCTATAAATTTTTAGACCAAAATAAATTTATACCAAATGTTTCCGTCTCGCCAAGTGTCAACTTTATGTACACCATTGATGATAGAAGTGGAAAATTATGGCCGATTTTGGACGTCAACGCCTATTGGAATTATGGCGATCGCACGAATTATTGGTATGCGGGAGTGAATAATTATTTTGAACTTTCAAAAACTATGGCGAACGATCAACCGCAGGCACATCACTGGATTTTTAATCCGCAAATTGGGCATGTGATAAAAGGTAAAAATGACCGTTGGCAGTTAACTACTGAATTCAAATTTTTGGCGCCTTATATTAAAAATTGGGATGCATTTGTTCCTTATAAAAGTTTAACAGGCGGATACGGCGCAACAGGATTTTATGTTGGATGCAGGTGGAAAATTGGCAATAAAGATAATTAAGATGAAAAAGATAGTACTATATACGGCCGTGCTTGCCTTTGCAGTCGCATGCAAGAAAGGAAATCTGGATAGTTTAGCCTTTTATGGTGAATATTTAGAGGCCTATGAATTCGAAAATTATGCTGCTGGTGACGAAGCGGTGCCAGCTGAGTATGCTGTAACCGCTGCGAATCGCACCTTGGTTTCTATGGAATCAATAGATGAAGAAACGGGTGAATCGTTTACTATTTACGGCGTTTATATCGGCGATATTTCGACAATTGCAACGGATACAGTGATTTTATACGCTCATGGACAAGCGGCGCATTTAGATGCCTATTGGCCACGCGCAACATTATTATCAAGCATCACTGAACAATACAATTATGGTGTATTTATGATGGATTACCGTGGATTTGGAATGTCAGAAGGGGCCTCCTCCGAAAGCGGTTTGATTGAGGATGTGAATACGAGCATTAATTGGTTAATCGATCAAGGGGCTACAGCAGAGCGCACAATCTATTACGGGTTTAGTTTAGGATGCATTCCGATTATTGATCGTGCTGCAAATCGTGCGGATTTTCAACCAGCAAAAGTGATTATAGAATCTCCACTCGCTTCGGTTGCGAATTTAACGCAACGTTCGTTACTGTTGAATGTGAATCCAAAATCAATTACCAATCTGGAATTTGAAAACGCTGAAAATATAAAAGATGTTTATATGCCTTTGTTGTGGCTACACGGAATTGATGACGATTATATTGCCATTCAAAATGGTGAACTGATTTATGAGAATTACGGCGGGGTTTATAAAGATGCTGAGCGCGTTGTTGGTGGTCATCATGGTGATATTCCAAAAACAATGGGTTATGCAAATTACATCAAACGCCTTCGTGATTTTATCGAACTGTAATAAGGTAGAGAACGTATGTTCCGCCTAACCTATGAACCGGTTTTATCAGCTTTAATTCTCCTTGCTTATCCGCACCAATCATGTAGATTAAGACCAATTTTAGGATTTAATTTAGATTAATTCTAATTAAGGTGAAAATAGTCTGCGCGATTAGGTGTTACAATACCTCAAAAAAGGTAATTTTGTAAAACAGGATATGAAAGTGGAATCGCCGGAGCAAAATACAGACACTGATAACAAGTGGTACCAAACGCCATGGCTAAAGCGCATAGGTTTTTTAGGTTTTCTTTTTTTTCTTGTCAAAGGATTAATTTGGCTCGCTGTCTTTTTTGGTTTGTTTAAATGGTTTCGCTAATCGGTTAGCCACAAAAACCAAATTCGATCCTTAAAGAAGCTAGATACTGTCTTCCATTAGAAAATAGTCTTAATCCTTTATTTCTTGCTCTAAGAAAACTCCTCGTTTAACTCAACTGTCTAAAATGATAAAAATTAGTTTTTTATTCCCTTGATTATGACATTTTAATGACATTAAGCTTCAATAAAACCCCGAATTTTGCACAAATTTTAGAATATGTTACAACGGCTTAGTTTAATTTTAGTGTTCATTTCATCCCTAGCGTATGGTCAATCCTGCCAGACTGTTCGTGGAACTGTAAAGGAATCATTTACCGAACGTGTTATAGACAGTGTAATAGTAACATTACTTTCGGACAACGTGAAGTATAAAGAAACCGTGACGGATGTCAATGGAAATTTCACGTTTGCTGATGTAGAAATTGGGTTTTACGATATTCAGTTTAGTCATACGAGCTACAAGCCCTTTATTCAACCCGCCATTACCGTTTCGGTGAGTAAAGAAACGGTGTTGAATATTGTGATGGAAAACAGTTCGAAGAATTTAGATGAAGTCGAAGTAACATTCAACAAAGAAAGAGGTGTTCCAAATAACGAAATGGCCAACGCCAGCGTATTTTCAATTGAGCCCAATGATGCACGACGAATAGCAGGAGGGTTAGATGATCCCATTCGCGTTGCAGGAACCTTGCCGGGTGTTACGGCATCAACTAGTTTTTCTGCCAATTTTGTTTCCATTCGAGGAAATTCACCCAGAGCTTTAAAATACCAAATGGAAGGTGTTGAATTACCCAACCCAACCCACTTTGCACGTATTGGGGGTTCTGGCGGAACGTTTACGATCTTCAGTATGCAATTAATGGATAAATCTGATTTTTATACGGGCGCGTTCTCTTCACAATATGGAGATGCTTTAGGAGGCGTGTTTGATGTTAAGTTTAAAAAGGGAAATTCGCAACAACACGAAATGACGTTTCAAATTGGTTCGTTAGGTGTTGATTTTGGTTCAGAAGGTCCACTTTCAAAAAAAAGCAATGCATCCTATGTTGTCAATTATAGATATGCTACTGTTGGTTTAGGAAGAATTGGAAACCCGTCCTCACCGACTTACCAAGATTTTTCATTCAATATTGATGTCCCTTTAGCAAAATCAAAAGCGAAATTACAATTCTTTGGTATTGCAGGTACAAGTGATAGAACAAGAGCTGCACTCCAAGATAGTGCAGATTGGAAGGAAAGCCTTGACAGAACAACCTTGTATTTAGCCTCAACCACCGTAACGGTGGGTGGTGTTTATAAAAAATACATTGGCGAAAAATCAGTTTTTAAAGCAACTGTTGTTGGTAGTTACTCCAAGCAGTCAGACAATAAAGATTATCTCCGAGATGACTTCTCAATTATCAATCAAAAGATTAATGAATATGCATCCGTTCCGATCACAGGAGCCTTATCCTTTAAACATAAATTTGGTCCACGACATAGCAATATTACTGGAGTCAGTTATAATACAACTGCGCATGATTGGAGAGCTGAAAAATATAGCTTTGATCAAAACAGACAAATTATCCTCATGGATGGCAGCGGCAGAAGTAACCTTTTACAAGCCTATACCCAATCTAAATTTTCACTCACAGAAAAATTCGATATTTTGGCTGGTGTGCACTTCTTGCATTATGATGTAACCAATCAAGAAACGATTGAACCACGGATAAGTTTTAATTATCAATTGAATTCGAAGCATAGCTTTTCGCTTTCTTCAGGCATGCACAGTCAAGTAGAGAATTATGCGACTTACTTGTATGAACAAACCAATTCAATGGGTGAAACAGTTTTCCCGAATCAAAATTTAGGTCTTGCCAAAGCCATCCATTACATTATCGGTTATAAAGGAAAGGTGTTTACGAATCACAGGTTAAGAATTGAAGCTTATTATCAACAACTGTATAATGTACCTGTAGATAGTTTTACATTCTCTACCATCAACCTTGAAGAGCTGAGTGATTTAAGAGCGTTAACAAACGCAGGATCAGGACAAAATTATGGCATTGATATAGGTTTTGAAAGATATACGGATAACGGCTTATATTACATTTTTAACTCAAGTTTTTGGAGATCCTATTATACGGCCGGAGATGGCATTCAACGTAGTTCAGCTTATGATAATAAGTATAATTTACGCTTCATTATAGGAAAAGAATATAAATTAAAAGCATCAACCACTAAAAAAGGAGTTGATCGATTTAGAGCATTTAGTTGGAACGAAAGCTTTAACGTATTAGGTGGACAAGTTTATACCCCTTTGGATTTTGTGAATTCTAAACTTGAGCAAGAAACCATTTATGATGAGTCTTTAGCATATACTCAAACTGGTG
>JALQVX010000046.1 GCA_023263555.1 Crocinitomix sp. | reverse complement strand
AAATAAGGAGAAGCTCCTTCTAATGGACGTCTTGAGTTGGTATTAATCGCTCCACCGTTTGTTGTATCGATTTGAACAGAAGTATACATATAAGTCGCATTGAATCCTAGGTTGATATCATTTAAGAAAGAACTATCTCTTCTTGAAGAATCGCGAACGAGGAAAGCTAAGGTTCTCATGTATTCTACTTCAACTCCAGCAACTTGCGCTGCATCTGCGTTGGCAAAACTCATCAATTGTCCACTTGCTGTAGCCAACATGGTTTGCTCAATTGGATTATCTAAATATTTATAAAATGTTCCTACTGAGAATAACTCACCTGGTTTTCCATAACGCTCATATCTAAAATCTGCGTTATAGTTTTGACCATTCAATAATTCAGTATTTCCTTGTGCTTTTGCACCTGCAAAATAAAGTACATATTGGAAAGGAGCAACTTCGTTAAATTTAGGTCGAGTTAATGTTTTACTAGCAATGAATCTAAAAACATCACGGTCAGATGCGTCATAACGTGTAATCAAGCTTGGTAATACCGCATCACTTAATAGGATGTTTTTTTCGTAAATACTTGGACTTTGTTGGTTTCTATTTTCAACTGATTGCGCACCACTCTCATAACGCACACCAGGAATTAATGTCCATTTATTGAAAATCATTTTCATGTCACCGTAGAAACTTGTTACATCCAAACGTGCTAAATAAGACGAACCGAAGTTGGCCACTTCTTGAATGTTGAATTGACCTTCGTCGTGCATTTCAGAATTTAAGTAGCTATTGATATCATAGATATCAACATTGTTACCAATATTAGAAGCGAAGGTATTCAATACATAGTTGTACTGTTTGTAATCAAATATTCTTGATTTACTCTTATAATCTGCTCCAACACGAATTGTCATAACCTCTCCATTTACAGTATCCTTGCGCTCATTTAACACATCCCCATATTTAAGGGTGTAACTTACATTGAATTTACCTGCAATTTCATTTTCTCTTAGTTTACTATAGAAAATGTGGTTTTCATTTCGATCAATATAATTGAAAGCATAGTGCTCCGTATCATTTTGATTTCCTTCATCATAAAAAGCGACAAATTGTCTACGATCAGGCTCTTGACTTCCTGTCATGCTAAATGAACCTCTCCAATCTACAGTTAAACGAGAAAAAGTAGTATCATCTGCATAAGGCAATAACTGATGCGTTCCAATAATTTGGTTCACCGACATAAAGTTTTGTCTATACGTAATACGTCTTGAATAGATGTTACGTGTATAATCAAAATGATTACCCCATGTTTCTCTCACCTCATCACTCGAATTATTTACATAAAGCGTATTGATCGAGATATTGTTCTTTGGATTTAAACGGAAATAAAGGTTTAACAAACCTGTTGTTGCTGTTTCTTGAACATATTTTTGGAAATCGTAATTCAAACGTTCTTCACTTTGAGCATTGATAATTTTAATCGAACCATTTGAATAGTTATAGCTATTATCGTGTGACAATAAAACTAAATAACCAAACCCTTTTGAACGATCTTTCGATTTCGAAAAGTCAACAAAATTTCCACCTGTGATTGAAAAATTAGTATTCGGAAGCGCCTTATTTAAACGGGTTCCAAAATTATCATTGAATCCAGTAGTTCTTCCCTCTACAGAATTATATGTTCCATTGTTAAATAGATTGTTTACACCCGGATATGCACCTGGTTTTGAGTTGTCAATCACGTATTGCGGGATTTGGCGTGTGCCATCATCAAATCCAAAATAATCATATTTTCCACCTTGATAAGTTCTGAAATCTTTGAATGTAGTTTGTGTATTCATTCCTGTTCCGAGACTTAATTTCAAAGTTGGCTTACTGTAAAAACTTTTCGTTGTAACGTTAAATGCTCCACCTGAAAAATCGCCGTATAATTGAGCAGACATAACTTTACTCACATTTACCGAGTTTACAATATCCGTTGGAAACACACTTAAAGGTACCACTCTAAAATCTGGATCTGGTGAAGGAATCGGTAAACCATTTAAATATGCTACGTTATAACGATCACCTAAACCTCGCACGTACAATGTAGAACCAACAGTCGAAAGACCTGTCATTTTTTCGGCCATATCACCTGTCGTTCCGGCTCCTTTATTTTCTGCCACCTCAACTGTAAGTATTGAACCTACAACTTCACTTTCCTTTGTTTCTGCAACCATTAAATTTTCCGAACCACCACCGTCAATTACACGTTCAGCCGTAATTATTACAGTTTCAAGAACACCATCTGGCGTCATTTCATAATCAAAGGGTTGTGTAACACCCGCCTGTATTGTAACAGGAACGGTATCTGTGCGCATTTGCATGGCCGAATTCCTAAAGACGATCAAATGCTCCCCAGCAGATAATTCAACAGAATAATTTCCATCATAATCCGTTTTACAAATCGGTTGAAGGCTACCTCCTTTTAATTCAGCAATGGTCATATACATCACTTCTTTTTGCCCCTCTACCATTCGGTAAACATTCCCCTCCAAAACACCTGTTTGTCCGCAAACCGCTGAGCCAAGACTCATAAAAGCGATTAAAAATGTTAAGCTTATGTTTTTCATAGTATTACACACTTAATTTTAGCGCAAAGGTAGACCATGCACATGGTATACATGGAAAAGAGCATGTTATCAATACATTAATAAGACTTAACATTGTGTTAACATTAAAGATTAATTAGATAACATAGGGTTAACTACTGCTTAATGCTTTCTGAACCTCCCCTTGGTACTTTTGTATAAAAAATTAACTGTGGAGTATAAAGTACTTATTGTCGACGACGAAGAGGATATTCGGAAATTATTAAGTTATAATTTTGAGAAGGAAGGCTATGCAGTTTACATGGTAAGTACAGGTAAAGAGGCCTTTGATTTGGCGCTCAAAATTGTTCCGGACATTATCTTTTTGGATGTGATGTTGCCAGATATAGATGGTATAGAAATTTGTGAAATGATGCGAAAACAACCTACGCTTAACAATTCTTACATCTTATTTTTATCTGCAAGAGGTGAAGATTATTCTCAGGTGGCTGGTTACCGTGCAGGAGGAGACGATTATATTGTAAAACCTGTTCGCATGCGCGTCTTGCTTCATAAAGTAAAAGCATTCTTAGATCGCAACACAGATGCCGTCACGAAGATTGAACGACATTCAGTTGTACTTGACAATGAGCGGTACAGCATTATGAAAGACGGAAAAGAGAATATCATTCCCAAAAAAGAATTTGAGCTACTCTCCTATTTAATGAGCGCACCGGATAAAGTTTTTAGACGCGAAGAAATATTATCAAGCGTTTGGGGAGATTCAACTGTAAGTGACCGAACAATTGACGTTCACGTTAGAAAACTCCGCGAAAAATTTGGCATGGGAATCATCCGCACCGTAAAAGGAGTTGGTTACCGCTATATGGGCTAAGTCCTTAGCGAATAAGCGTAAACCTTTTCGTTAAGATCATATTGGAAGCATCCACAAATTGAATAAAGTAAATCCCCTCACTTAATTCCTCCAAATTAATCACCTTTGTCGTTCCGGCCAACGTGTAAATTGCTTGCCCAATTTCGTTGTATAAAATGATCGATTGAACATTGACATCCACAGGAATGATATAATTTAATTCGTTGTTTGCAGGGTTTGGATAAATCTTGATGTCATATTCAGAAAACTCGATCAAGCTCGCATCACTGATTTCATGCGCGTCTGTATTCACTGAAAAATCGTCAAAATAAAATCCATCCATTTGCAAGCCCGCATCTGTGATTAATCGGAATCGAAAACGAACATCTGACTCTTCAAGATAATCCGTCAAATCCACCTCTTCAAAAACCCAATCCATTTGCGTACCATCATAAAGTGGCTCTCCAAAATCTTGATCTGGAACACCCGTATTTGTATAT
>JALQVX010000246.1 GCA_023263555.1 Crocinitomix sp. | reverse complement strand
TATTAATCACTAAATGTAAGTAAAAAAAATCTAGAATATTGTCAAACTTCTATTATTCTATATAGAAGTTGTTAAATATTATATGTTAATTGACTGTGAAAAAAAAGCAAAACTTACCTTACCCTTATTTTTTTGTCTACTATAAAGGTGAGATTTTAAAGCTATGAGCCTTATCTCCAACTTGGATCGTCAAAATGTAAATTCCTTCAGCAACTGTGGGAATAGGAAAATGATTTTGACCTTGCACTAAACTAATCTGTCCTGATTCGATTAATTGACCGCTTATTGTGCACAGAGAGATAAACGCATCATTCTGCGTTTGATTTCCATCTTTCACAATCACAATATTATGTTGATCAAAATAACACTTAAAATCTGCAGGCTCGAGGTCTCCCTTCTCTTCAACTGAAAGTTCATATGTTGGCATTATCGCAAAGACACAATCTGTATTATTAGCCGTTGAGTCATCTCCTAGAAAATAGACCTCTTCAAAAGAAGCTATTCCTACTCCATATACAACTGCGCAAATTTCCAACGTCAATCCTGATCCGAAAAGAGGCCAATCAAAATTATTCGTAATTGCAATTTCGTCTCCTGGCAAAAAATCAGTCTCTAACACGCGACCTGAAACAAGATCAGGATTCAAGCCAAGATCATAGGGACTTCCTTCAATCCAATATCCGTACCAAATCGTGTCATTTGCCATGATTGTCGATTCACCTTCATTTTTGATTGTAACACTTCCTGCAAATGGATTTTCGTCGATCGTTTCTCCTGTATCATAAATGCTCCATTGAATTGAGAAATCATATTGCCCATTCGCATTATTACCTGCGAATATTAAAAGCATCAATATGAAATTTAGTTTGATCACCATTTATGTTTAATCTATACAGTTTAAATTCAACATGTTCAAATTGTAGAATCCGATTAATTCCAATCAATAGGCGTGCCTATTTTTTATCAATGGAGTAATTATACACCACCAACTTTCCATTTCTACCCAGTAAAACAATACTTGAGTTCGATACGTTACACGTATAAAATGATTCAGAGGTTAGTCGTTCCCATTTTTTTCCTCTGTCCAATGTATAAAACGTCCCCATTCTACCAGTTGCAACTACCAAATCTCCTTCAGGAGTACCTTGAATGCAAGAGCAATAGCCGAGCAATCCTTCGGATCGATCTAGCCATGTATCTCCTCCGTCCTCGGTGTATTGACAAATGCCTTTATTGTAAGTAGTATCTTGATAACTTCCACCCATAATAAAACCTTCATTTTGATTCATAAAATAAGTTGAATAGATCCCATAAGAACCGCCCGATTTCATAGGTGTATTTTTAGCAACCCAATTAAAGCCACGATCGTAGCTGCAGAAAAGACGTGCAGTGGCACCAGCACCTGTTACAAAATAAACCGTTGAATCACCAACCGTTTGAATTCCCGTTCCACTCGCAGCAAAACCTGCTTCTCCTTCCAATGCGTCAGGCATATAATCAGGCGTAAATGCGCTCCATGTTCTACCATTGTCGAGTGATTTAGCGAGAAAAAACGATTTTCCAACTGGATCACCAAAAACAATCCCTTCCGTTTCATTCCAAAAATCCATCCCATCTAAGAATACCCCACTTGTATCAAATACAATCGATCGTTCACCACTTCTTACAACCGCATAGATGAGCCCATTTTTACCTGAATTCAGAAAAAGACAAGCGCCTTTTGACTGAAAAAATCCATCTCGAAAATCTTCCATTCCTTCGACCTCCTCAACAATTGGAATAGGCATCATCATAGTATCTATATGATGTACTGAAAAGGTACCATCCATTCCTCCAGCAATGATAAAAGGATAAGCGTAGACAAGAGCCCTTGCATGTTTTCCATTCACAGCTATCGACTCATAGGATTTCTGAAAAGTCAGTTTCTCTTTAGACGTAGAACATCCAAAAAGTAAAATAAAGGAAATCCCTTTAATTAGTGCGTTAAAAAAGTTTTGTTTGCGAATCATCTTCCTCATCTTTAATCGGATTCGGTTTATCTTTCTTTTTATCTTTTGTCAGATCCCATTCCATTTCGATTGGATTCTCATCATCTTGATTATCATTATTGTCACCATTTTCGTCCGTATCATTCTCCTCATTTTCCTCTTCACTTGGCTTAGCTATCTTTTCATCCTCTGGCCAGGGCACGTCACCGGCAATAGGGTGCGCCAGTTCGATATCCTTCACTTTTAATTTCGTGAGTTGATTCCCTTGCGTCTTCATTCCTTTCACATCAATAAACTCATTCAAATCAATCTCCTTATCCGGAAGATTTTTCGTTTCTTTTAAGCGTTTATTAAAGCTGACAACAATCTTGGGCTGGTATGCGGTAGAAACCACTTCCATGCGCGAATTCTCAGACTCAGAAATGAAGGAAGTCTTTTTATCGGATTTAATATCTACAAGGAACCTTTTAACGAAATACACATCTTTTTCACCATCATAATAAACGGTTGAAATTGGATGCTCAGGTTGCCATTTTTCAATGTGAACCAAATCATCTTCAAAACGATTAGAAATATCAAAATTAGTTAATCTCAATTCGCCTGAAGCGTATAAGGTTAGTAATTTATCATCCCCTTTGAATTGTCCTAAGAATGTTCCTCTCCCATCTACGTTGAGACGACTGACAGCAGCATCCCACCATATTTTTCGTGCAGCCAAGGTAGATTCGCCTACTTCTTTTTGAACGATTTTCGCAATCAATTCTTTGGTCACCCGATTACCTGCAGAGCCGCGTCCTTTAATCAACAAGTCTCCAAAATCAATATCAAATCGAACCCGTTTAAGATGCGGCCTCGGTCTCAATTGAACATTAACAACCTCTCGCTCCCCATTCGGATGAACCGAAAAATAATAGACTTTTGAACCTTTCGTTCCTTTCGTGATATCGTATTCCTTATCACGTGTGATGCTATTCACAGCAAAACGTTTCATCATAGTTGGCCCCGCTTCACCACCATCTCTGTATATAAGGTGATAAATTGTTCGTTTGTCTCCATTTTTCCAAATACCACAGTACATGATGCCCTTACCGACAAACTTCTTATCTGTAATACGCGTAACCATCATCTTACCTGTTCGAAAGAAAACGATTACATCATCCAAGTCACTGCATTCAGCAATAAACTCATCTTTCTTCAGTCCCCAACCTATGAACCCTTCCTCACGGTTAACATATAATTTTTTATTCGCTACAATGACTTTTTGAGCAGAAATGGTATCAAAAGTTCTAATTTCAGTCTTCCGTTCTTTCCCTTCAGAGAAGCGTTTTTTAAGATCCTTATAATAGTCAACTGCGAATTCGATCAAATTATCCAAATGACCTTGAATCACCAGCATTTCCTCCTCAAGTGAGGCAATATACGTATCCGCCTTATCCGAATCATGTTTCGTAATTCGGCGCATTTTAATTTCCAATAATCGCTTCACATCATCATCTGTCACCTCACGACGCAAGTGTTTGATGTGTGGTTTTAATAAAACATGCGTTACCTCAATGGCCTCTTCATACGTTTTTCCATCAAAATCAATATAGATTTTGTTCTCAATGAAGATCTTCTCTAAAGAAGAAAAATGCCAAGATTCGAGCAATTCCGCCAAACGAATCTCTAGTTCTTTTTTCAATAAACCAACCGTA
>JALQVX010000011.1 GCA_023263555.1 Crocinitomix sp. | reverse complement strand
GTTTCTTGGGGACAATTTATTTATACACTCAACTACTGGTTGAATGATGTCTCTCCTAAGTTTGAAAAAACACACGTTTTAATTGATAAATGTATCAATACGGGATTCGACCTACTCAAAACCTCAACAGTTGAGAGTATTCTCGATCTCGGTAAATTTTTATTCTCTGACCCCTTTAAATCAAAATAAACATGCTAGGTTTTTTCAAGTCTAAATCACCCATTGACAAACTGTATTTAAAGTACGAAAAATTGATGCACGAAGCGCACAAACTTTCAACTATAAACAGGACTGCTAGTGATGAAAAGCACGCTGAAGCAGAGGCTGTTCTTCAAGAAATTGAAAAATTAAAAGGAACAAAATAAAAATGGCATTTTACCAAAAACATCAAGAACAGGCTGTCAACGGAACGCTCGAAGAGGTTTGGGATTTTATTTCATCTCCTAAAAACCTCAAAGAAATAACACCTGAGTATATGGGCTTTGATATCACGTCAAAAGATACCCCTGAAAAGATGTACCCGGGTATGATTATTAGTTATAAAGTGAAACCTGTAGCGGGAATAAAAACAACGTGGGTTACAGAAATTACGCAAGTAGTCGATAAAAAATACTTTGTGGATGAGCAGCGCATTGGACCATACGCCATGTGGCATCATCAGCATATCCTCGAACCACTTCCGAATGGCAAAGTCTTGATGAAAGATATCATCAGCTACAGCCCGCCCTTTGGTTTTTTAGGTGCTATTGCCAACTCGATTCTAATTAAAAAAAAGCTCAACGAAATATTTGACTATCGTACGAAAGCGGTTGAGAAAAAATTCGGTACCTATGTCGATTGAGTTATCTGATCGTGAAAAAGATCGAATAATTGAAATGGCGTGGGAAGACCGAACGCCGTTCGAAGCTATTACCATTCAATTTGGATTACCAGAAAAAGAGGTAATTAAACTTATGCGTGGAACGCTAAAACGTTCAAGTTTTAATCTTTGGCGGAAACGCGTCAATAGCGGTGTCAGTCAAAAACATGCTAAAAAGCGCAACGCCGAAATCGACCGATTTAAATGCTCTTTACAGCGGACAATTACGGGTAATAAAATCTCGAAAAGATAATTTAATAGCTATATCTTTTTATGCTCATTGCCGATCTTAAAATCTCAAGTTTATTGTCGTCCGTTAGTCGTAATTCAACCCATCCCAATGAATACCCTTTAGTTTCTCTTTTTCGGAAAAGAAGATAGGTGATCACATCAGATGAAATGGCGTGGCATAAAGGTTCGTTAACATAGACTGAGCAATATAAAGTATCTTCAGTATCATTTGAATAACAGCTCTCATTAGTATAACCAGACCACGCCAATTCCACTGGATATATTCCTTGATTGTTCCAATACAAATTCTCCAAACTTACTTTTTCGCCTTCTATAAATGACTGTGCATTTGGGGACTGATCATGTGTTCGATTTCTTCCTTCAGCCATACAACCTATGTAGGAGGTTCGACTATACGTTGGCGTCACAGCGAAAGGATCAAAAGAATAAGCTGTTTCTCCTCTATAGCGAGCGGCAGAATTTACCACCTCAAGCACTTGAAAATCTTCTTGTAATACCTCAAGTCGCACCCCAAAAATCTCATTTACACTTGAAGGATTTAAATTATCCCTATAACTTGTGAATTTTAATTCAGTGAGGGCACCACTGTCTAAATTGATATATGCCGAAACCTCTTTAAGCCCTGGCTCATTAACTCCTTGAATCGTAATATTATGATCCGTCACAACCATTTGTTTCGTTGTGCCAATCAAAAAGTTATCTGAATTCGTTTTTTTACACGAGACGAGCACTGCTAAAAAAAGAATTGAATAATAATACTTCATATCTCTGGATTAAGTTTTAACAAGCATACTAAAAATTTGTGACCCCAACCTATTATGATTTTTCGGATAAACCTAATTTATACATGTCTATCTCATTCATTTAACTATATTACTCTAATGAAAAACACAGGGAAATGCCCAAAATGTTTAGCAACCGAAATATATTCGGACAACGAGCAAGAAAAACGAGACGATCGAGCAGTGATTCCTGTTACCGCATGGAAAAGTTTGATTGCAGGCACATACCTTTGTTTGAATTGGGGGTGTGTTGAAGAATATATCCGAGATAAGGATTTAAAAACGAAAAACGAACGCGTGAAAACTAATTGGAAGAAATATTCACCCTCGTTTTGCAATGTTTCGCCTTTTCATTCGTCCTTCATTAAGATTCACTTTTTTATAAACAATCACTTGTTTCAGTTGTTATAAAAGAATAAAACAATCCATGATAAACAAAAAACCACTTACCGGATTTGTGTTTTCAGAATATGTCGAACCGGAAAAGGAGCCTTTTGATCGATTTTTTGAGATTTTCAAAGAGATCATAACCTACACTTCAGGAGATGTTGACGAAGCTTTAGATTGGTTGGCGCATTTGGATAAGGAATATAAACTCAGCACACCAGAATATACCTTGGACGATTTTATTGAAGATTTAAAGAAACGCGGTTATTTGCGCGAAGACGATCCGAAGAAAGGTGGCGGTATGTCAATTACTGAAAAAACAGAACGAGCCATTCGTCAAAATGCCTTAAACCAAATATTTGGGAAATTACGAAAATCAGGCAGAGGCAATCATACCACAAAACACATTGGTGAAGGGGGAGAAGAAAGTGGCGAATTCCGCGATTATATCTTCGGCGATTCATTGTCGCAAATTGCCTTAACTGAAAGTATTAAAAATGCACAAATCAATAATGGATTTGACGCATTCAAACTCAATGAAAGTGATCTTGTTGTCAACGAAACGCATCACAAAGCACAAATGAGCACTGTATTGATGATTGACATCAGTCACAGTATGATTTTATACGGTGAAGATCGGATAACGCCAGCGAAAAAAGTAGCCATGGCATTGGTCGAACTCATTCGCTCCCGCTATCCAAAAGATACCTTGGATATTTTAGTTTTTGGAAATGATGCTTGGCCAATCAAGGTAAAGGATCTTCCCTATTTGCAAGTTGGTCCTTTTCACACCAATACGGTTGCAGGCATTCAATTAGCGCTCGATTTATTGCGAAGAAAAAAGAATACGAATAAACAAATATTCATGATCACAGATGGCAAGCCAAGTTGCTTGAGATTGCCAAATGGTGAATATTATCAAAATAGTTTTGGACTCGATCCTGAAATTACAGACAAATGCTATAATATGGCCCGGCAAGCCAGAAAATTACAAATTCCAATTACTACTTTCATGATTGCGCAAGATCCATACTTAATGGAGTTTGTTGAAAAATTCACGAAAGAAAATAAAGGAAAAGCTTTTTATACAGGACTTCAAGGTTTAGGCGAAATGATTTTTGAAGATTATGAAACAAATAGAAAAAAACGTATCAAAGGATAGTTTTTGAAGTGATTGGTGATTGGTGATTGGTCATTAGATATTAGTGATTGGTCATTAGATGTTATATGTTAGATAAAAAGTCTTTTGTGTTGATCTTTTGTCTTGAATCTTTTGTCTTGAATCTTTGATCTGAGATATAATTAAAATAATCAGTAATCAGTGCTTTATACTAAGTACTCAGTACTATATACTTTACAAAAAATGAACATAGAAAAAATAAAAACAGTAGGCGAACTAAAAGCAACTGGATATCAATCAAAGTCCGTGAAACAAGAATTGCGTGACAATCTCATCAGCAATATTAAAAGCGGCAAAACCTCTTTTGAGGGTATTATCGGCTATGAGCACACCGTTATTCCGCAGTTTGAACGAGCGATTTTATCGCAACACAATATCAACCTTCTAGGATTGCGCGGGCAAGCGAAAACGCGACTTGCACGTGGATTGATTAACCTATTAGACGAGTGGATGCCGATTATCGAAGGGTCTGAAGTGAATGATGATCCTTTAGCTCCTATTTCAAAATATGGGACAGATCTCCTTGCAGAAAAGGGAGATGATACGCCTATTCAATGGATTCACCGTGACAATCGTTTCTTCGAAAAATTAGCAACGCCGGATGTAACCGTGGCCGATCTAATCGGTGACGTTGATCCAATCAAAGCAGCGAATTTAAAATTATCCTATGCAGACGAGCGTGTAATTCACTTCGGAATGATTCCGCGCGCGAACCGTTGCATTTTTGTAATTAATGAATTACCCGATTTACAGGCACGAATTCAGGTTTCGCTTTTCAATATACTGCAAGAAGGAGACATCCAAATTAGAGGATTTCAAATTCGACTGAAATTGGATGTTCAGTTCATCTTTACAGCTAATCCTGAAGATTATACCAACAGAGGAAGTATTGTTACGCCGTTGAAAGATAGAATCGGGTCACAAATTTTAACACATTATCCGGCAACACGTGAAATCTCTCGCTCAATTACAGCACAAGAAGCAAAAGTAAATCAAGATTTAGCGGCGAAAATTCACGTTCCCGAATTAACAAAAGAGATTTTATTAAAATTTTTTTAAAAAATTTAGATTTAAAGTTTAAAATGGAGAAAGATATGAGCAAGGCTAGTAACTATATAAATAATGTAAAATCAGAATTAGCTAAGGTTATATTTC
>JALQVX010000032.1 GCA_023263555.1 Crocinitomix sp. | reverse complement strand
AAAGATAAAAAGGAGATAGAACGTCTCAATAACGAAGCTCAAAGTCTAATTAATTTGGCCACAACAATTGATGCTGCAGTTATTTTAAAAGAAAAGGACTTGGCTAAAGCCAAACAGGTTTTAGCGCAAATCGAGGCTGTGCCAAATGAAGATCGCATTGCTCTCTCCGAAGCTGTTGAGAAAAATACAGTCTATTTTGTCGATAATATAAAGGCTAAAACACCTGTAGAAAATACAGTAACCGAATTGATGCGGACTGGTAATACAGAGCAAAAAGCGATTCAGGCTTTAAGTGAAGAAATATCTGAATTAACAAAAGCGAGAACTGCCTTATTAGCTGATCAAAATCGAATTGATGCACAGTTGGCCAATAATCCAAAGAAAAGTGAGTTGGAGAACTTAGAACGTGCAAAGCTCAAGAATGAGGGAGAATTGGAGAGAGTAGAGAAAGAGATCGCTGCCAAAACAAAACAATTGGATGAAAAACTAAATCAAAATGAGGATGTGCGGAATGGCATTGCTGCCGCGATTGTCCTTAAAGATGATAATCAGCAGTATGCTACCAATTTAACAGCAAGCCAAAAAAATCAAATCAGTTCAGACGTAAAAGCAAAAAATCTTACGGAGGATTTAGTACTGGTGGATAAGGTATTGGAAGAGAATAAGGTTTCAGCTTTCAATATTGAACTCTATGCGAATGATGAAACAACAAGTGGCTATTCGATAGAAGATTGGGACAAGGCGATCAATGATGAACAAGAACGTTTACGCCTCGAAAAATTGAATGCAGATACACAACGCCAAGCACAAATTCAAGCTGAGATTGATCGTCTAGAGCAGTTGAGAGCTGAGAAAATGGCAAGCATGCAAGTGGTGGAAGAAGATCCGAGCAAAATTAATCCAGAGGTTAATCAATACGAACTTGTACCTAATTTTGAAAGGCGAGTGGAGAGTATCGGTCAAATTGTGAATGAGGCGGATAGAATACGCGCCGGCATAAATTTGAACAATGAAATGATCGAAGCATTGGAGAAGGAAAAGCAAAAATTACAAGCCATCCTGCTCGACGATCCGAAAGCAAAAAACATTAAACAACGACTTGAAAACGTTGAAGAATTACAAGCCAATTTGGTTTATCAAAATAAGAGTGATGAAGAATGGTTAGCATCAAATCAAACCAACTCTGTTTTAACAGGTGATGAATTGATCACGGATTTGGATCCCGATTATCAGCAAAGAATAAATAAAGCGTATGAATTAGCGGACGAACAAGAACGCAATAAGGCCATTCGAACAGCAAATGAAACCTTAATTGAAAAGGCGAATGAAAGAATACAAGAGCTTCAAGCTATTGTTGATTCAGATGCAGGAAATACAAAAGCGCAAAATGAATTGGAGGTTCTGACCGATCTAGTTAATGATTTAAATGCAAATAAAGGTGAAGCGCAGGTCGAACCGGTTAAGGTTGATCTTAATGCACTGCAAGCAACTGTCGTTCTCAATGATTTAGCAACTGATTTTGATGCGCGTCGAGCGGCCTTGGAGACGATTCCCAATGAAGCCAAACGCAGGGAAGAAGAAAATAGGTTGTACACAGAAGTGATTCAGGGAGCACGTAAAGAATTGAGTGAGTTAGAGCAATTAGCGGCCGAAAATCCAGGTAATAAAACGATCCAGAAACGGCAAGATGAATTACGTTCAATTGATGAAGAATACAGCAAGTTAGTTGATAAAAATGAAGGGTGGCTAGCAAAAAATAGTCAAGACAGTCCTGTATTAGTGGATAAAGAAATTGTCGAAAAAGTAAATCCAACTTATCAGCAAGAAATAGATCGTATCAATGGTATCGAAGATGCAAAGGACAAGCGTAAGGCAGTTGAAGACTTAAATGCGAAGACGCTCGCATTGGTCGATCAGCAATTGGATGAAGTGAACAAAACAATCAAAAATGACCCTTCTAATACGCAAGCAACAGGAGAGCGTGATGAGCTAGAAAAACTTGAAAAAACGCTGCAAAATAACAAGTCTGAAGGTTTAATTGCACCTACGGCTATTGAGGCCATTTCATCTAACCCGACAAGGACTGAAGTATTGCCTGATTTTGATGATCGGGAGGCGGGAATCCTTAATTCAGATGCCTCAAATGAAGATAAAATTGATGATCAAATTGCCTTGAGAAAAGAATTGAGTGAATCAATTGATGAGGAAATCAATCGCACGCAAGAACTGTTGAAATCAAATCCAGCGAACAGTGGAGCATTGGAAGAGCGCGTGTCAAATTTAAATGCGCTTCAAGCTGAAATTGACAGCGAGATGGATGAATTAATCTTGCAGGCAGACGCAAATGAAACGGATCCTGTTCGCGCAGCAATATCAATCGAAACCTTGATGCCGGCTTATCAAGTAGACTTGGCTGCGATTAAAAATTCGAACAAATCTGACCGCGATAAATTGAACGAAGAGAATGATTTACATGAATTACTCATTGGAACAATTGATTGGAAAATAAAGAATTTAGAGGAAGAAAAAGAAGCGAATCCAAATCTTTCTGATCAAATCGACAAAGAAATCCAAGCCTTAAAAACAATGAAATCTGACCAAGAACGTGAAGTGGAGGCTAATGAAAGTGCTCTTGAAAATCTACCAGAGGATAATGATCTTGTCGCGAAAAGACCGGGTGTTAGTGCTGGTGATTTAATGCGGGATTATGATACAAAATTGATTGATATTAAAAATGGTGCAGGAAGTGATGCTGATAAATGGACGAAAGAAAATGAGGTTCACAGCCAATTAATCGCTAAAGTAGATAATCGTATCCTAGAATTAGAGGCTGAAAAATTGGCAAATCCAGAATTAGAAACCATCATTGATGCAGAAATCGAAAAATTAAAAGACCTAAAAAGAAAAACGCAATCTTCCATATATATTAATGAGGATCTAATTAAACAAAGCGGAGAACAAACACTCGACCGTCCAATAATAACTGTTGGGACACTTGTCGCTGATTATGATTCACGGATGAATGCAATCAATTCATCTAAAGCAAGTGAAATTGAAAAATTGAATCAGAAGAATGAATTGAATGCTGAATTGGTGCGTGCAATTGATTTAAAAGTGAACACCACACAAGAGGAATGGGAAGAGGATCCGGACAATGGATTTACCTACAATGAGGAGATCAATAAGTTAGAGGAATTAAAGGAATCTATTAAGAGTGATATGGCGCGTAACCGCGAAGAAATTGCAGCGCTAGAAATGGGGGAGGTTAAAGTGACGGATCTTTCAGTTACTAATTTTAACACCAAAGAAGGGCAGGATGTCGTCGCTGAATTTGATCGTGAATTAACTGAAATTAAAGAAATTGACACCGAGATTGCACAATTAGAAGATCAATTAACGACAACTGATTCGGAGAAGGATAAAGGAAAAATAGAAAAGAGCATTCTCAAACTTGAAACAGCGAAGGCTAACCTTGAAAACAAAGTCATTGAAGGACTTGGAGAAGCCAATCAAGCTGAATTTGATGCTGGGAAAGAGAATCTTGAATTGGATCAAAAAATGACGGCAAACCTAGCGTCAACGGCCGACCTAGGTTTGGAGGATGAGCTAAATGAAGCCAATGAAAATGTCGCCAGTGCAGAGCAAAAAATGGGTGAAGCAGAAGAGTTGCGAACAGCTGCTGAAAAAGAGAAAGACGCCCTAATAAAGAATGAAAAATTGACAGCGGCTTTTGAATTAGAGCAAGAAGCGCAAGAATTGATGAAAAGAGCGGAGCGTACATTTAAAATGGCGCGAACAGGAAATGCCTTAGCCGCGGATGATGAAATAGTGATTATAAATGTTCCGCAAAATGACGCGGATCGTAAGTCAACTGCTTTATTGGATGATGCGGCCGCTTTGCAATCCGAAGCGAATGACTATTATAATCGAGCAAATTTCTTAACGGATAGCAGTGCGACCTTAAAAGAGAAATTTAGAGGGCCTATTTTGGAAGAAGCGGCTTTATTGACAGCGAAAGGGGATGCTTTATCACGGAGAGCAGATGATTTGGAAGAAAAAGGAGAAGAGGTTAGAGCACAGGAAGAAGAAGTATTAGCGGTTCAAATTGATCCGATTGAAAAAGGGGTTGATGTGAACACGGCCGAAGAGGTTGCTGCATCTCAAGCCTATAAAGATTATTCTACTGTTAAAAATGAAGCCGATAAAAATGAAGCTGAAATTGCGGCCATTCAAACTGAAATTGATGGACTAAAGCAAGTGCGTACACGAAAATTAAAAGCTGCGATTGTAGGTAATTCAGACAGTCCTGTCAATGATCTTACGTCGGATGATGAATTGGACGCCAATCAAGCTAAAATTGATTCCCTCACCTCAATTCAACTTAAATTGAGAGATGAAGCATTGGTGAATTATGAAAAAGCGAATGCTATTTTAAATAGTCAATCGGAGGAGATGCAGGAAAATATGAAAGTGTTGGAACAAGAGGATGTTAAACCGTATGTTAAGCCTATCATGCCAAATGTCGATTATGAAGCACCGGATGCAATTGATACGGACATCTTTAGAACAACAACAAGTTCTGTTTATTCAGATCAGGATCGTATCCCTGTCGGTAAAAAGACAAGTGGTTTGGTATATAAAGTACAAGTGGGTGCTTTTAGAAATCCGTTGCCACAAGATCATTTCCAAAAATTTGCTCCAATTTCTGGCGAAAAATTAAACAATGGAATTACCCGTTATATGGTGGGATACTTCACCAAATTCGCTCCAGCAAATGAAGCAAAAGGGAAAGTTAATAACATTGGATATGCAGATGCTTTCGTCGTTGCATATTGCAATGGAGAACGTATTACAATTGACCGCGCGCTGCTTATCGAACAAGGTCTAATTGAATGTAATGGTACCGTTGAAAATGAAAATTTTGCGGCGAATACCAACACGAATAATACGACAAATAATAACACGACGAATACCAATACAACAAATACCACTACGACGAACACGAATAATTCAACTATAACTACTGAAAATAATACAAATACGGAGAGTGTAAAAACCAATAATACGGGTGGCAACGGAACGTATGTAGATCAGAGTGATAATTTATCGCTTACACCAACAACGGCTGAAGAACGTGAATTAGCGGCGTATTATAATACAGTACCGAACGCTGCTAAAGCAAATCAAGTGGAAATTATTAAAGGATTATTCTACACGGTGCAAATTGGGGTTTATTCTAAACCTGTTCCGAACAGTGCTCTATTTAATATTCAACCCCTCAACAGTCAGCGCACACCAACAGGTTTTATTCGTTATTCAACAGGGATTTTTACATCTGTTGAGGATGCTACGGTTCGCAAAAATGAAGTGGTGAATATGGGTATTTCTGATGCCTTTGTAACCGCCTATTTTAATGGTGAGCGAATTGCGGTAGAAGAAGCCTTAGTGGTCTTAACTAGAGAAGGTGCAGACGCCTTGGTCGGTCGCCCTGCATCTACAAATGGAAATGACACGAATGCAAATGAAGAGAATGGAGCAGATGAAAAATTCTTTTCAGAAGGATTGTATTACCGCATCTTGTTGGGTAAATATGATGAATCGATTCCGGGTGAATATGCAACTCTGTTATTGAGAGAAGATGGTTTAATCGAAACGGAAGTGAATGAGGATGGTCAGACAGTCGTCTTCTCTTCGAAACTTAATTCATACGAAGATATGATTGATCGTTTGAGCGAATTTGCCGATCTGGGAGTCGAAGATATGGACATTATTACCTATTATAAATATGATGTCATTCCTTTTGAGGAAGGAGAAAAGATTAGAAATGGTGAAGAAATTACAGAAATAAATCCAATTGGAGACTTGGGGGGAATTAGTGCTAATGCGTATATTTATAAAAAGGAAGCGATTTATTTCAAAATAAAATTGGGTGAGTTTGACGATAAAGTGCCTACAGAATTCACAAACTTACTACTTTTGTATGAAGATGAAGAAGGCATCAATAAAGAGGAAACGCTGAATGATGAAATCGTTTTCTTTACTGGTTCGTTTGATAGTTATGAAGAGGCAGAGGCGAAACAAAAAGAGTTGATTAGCAAAGGATTTGATCGAGCAATTATTATAGCATATCATAAATATGATGAGATTTCGATCGATAAGGCAAGAGAAATTTTAGGTCAATAATTAAATAAATATGAGTACTGAAGTTGAAGTTGAAGAAAGAGTTGCCGTCGAAGAAAAGACGACACGCGGAAAAAATCTTATTATTTATAATGATGATTTTAACACTTTTGATCATGTAATTGATTCGTTGGTTAAAGTGTGTAAGCATGAAGTAATTCAGGCCGAACAGTGTACGTGGATTATTCATTACAATGGTAAATGTGCTGTAAAAGAAGGGGATATGGATTCTTTACTCCCTATGAGACGCGCACTAAGTGAACGTGGAATTGATGCTAAAATTCACTAAGCACAAAAAAATAAAATTCAAACGGTATTTTTTTTGATTAATTAAAAAAAATACCGTATTTTTGCGCCACATTATTGGCTTCGTAGCTCAACTGAATAGAGTACTTGATTACGGCTCAAGAGGTTCCAGGTTTGAATCCTGGCGAGGTCACTTTTACTAAAGGCAAACAATTGAAAATCAATTGTTTGCCTTTTTTTATTCCCCATAT
>JALQVX010000381.1 GCA_023263555.1 Crocinitomix sp. | reverse complement strand
GTTTTCATTGATAAAAAATCGTATAAAGCAGGCGTTGATGGCGAATCGGGATTTTCATCTTCTTATACGCTAACATCCGACTCAAAATTGAGTGATTATTTTGTCCATGCTCGTGCGTATTATAAAGCGAAAAATAAAAATTTCGGAGCCGAATTAGGTTATATGGACAACGGACCTGACTTTAGAAGTTTTGGAGCGCAATCAAAACGAATTGATTATAACCAACAAAACTCCTTCTATCAACGTTATACAAATGAACAAGTTGTTAGACCGCTTTCTATGTATGATTTATATAATGATCCTTTGCGCTATTCGAATCAAATTTCGGAAGGAATCATGGCGTATGATCCCGTCATTAATAATGCCTTACCATATGGAACGGCAACATTTAATCGCCGTGGATTTTACATTGGTGCATCCTATGCCGACAGTTTAAAAATTGTTGAATTGGACGCAAAATACTACGCTCTGCAAGAAATAAGAGGACAAGGATCACCTGATTTAAAACGATTTAATTTTGTACAAGGAACAGCTAAATTTAACCTCTCCAATTGGACAAAATGGAAAAAAAGTGAATCTATTCAAATTGGAATGGCTTATCAGCAAACCACACGGAATAGTACTTCTATTTATGAACAAATCAACTTAAACTCACTCACCTTAAACGCAGGGGTAGAATTGGAGTTAATTGAAGATCTTTATTTAATAGGAAATGTTTTTGTCCTTTCTGGAACAGGGAATGAATCGATCCCCATTCGCGACAGTGGAGGTGAAATCGTTAATTTTTCGAACTATACCATCAGCGGAAATGAAATGAATATTTCTGGCGGGTTGCGTTATAATTTTTCGAAGCAAGTGTATCTCGCAGGAATTTATGAGTCGAATGCCAATACGTTTTCGACGAATCCTGCTTATCGCTTCAATCAATTTATGATTTATTATATCATGAAATTTTAGCATTTATTAAAAGAGATGAACATGAAAAAACAGAGCATATTTTTTATACTAACCATCCTCATTTTAGGCTGCCGTAAAGAGGAAGTAGGTACATTCGAAGGCCCGTCTATTGACGAATTAAACAGCCCTTTTTCGGTCTTAACGGGCCTGGCTTCGAGTCGAGACTCGGTGAATTTTGCCACAGGTGAAACAGTCTATTTTACAGCTGAGTTATCAAAAACAGTCGCGTGGCAACTACGCATTATTGGCGAAGAAAGCGGGGCTGAGAAGATTGTAACAGGCCTAAACAAAGTAATTGATGCCGAAGTCTATACATGGGATGGTAGCACCACAAACCTGCCGCTTTTCAGGAATGAAAACTGTCAAGTTCAATTAACATTTGAAGGAGAAACCGACACCTTGACAACAGTTGTTAAAGTACTCACACCAAAAACAAATAATGGCTTTTTAATTGCCGATTTTGACGGAGGGTTTAACCCTGGATGGTCTTTCTTTTTCCAATCTGGTTTGGATATGAATTTCTCCATTGTCAATGACGGTACAGCTCCTGAAGGTGAAAAGCATTATAATATGGAAGGAACTGTCGATTGGGATTACCTCATTGGGTTGATTAACTTCAAAGCAAGCGCTTATGGTGAATCTAGTTTTCCTTTAAACTCAAATTCAGATAATGTTTATTTTAATACAATGATTTATGGCGATCCAATTTTCCTAAATAGTATTATCTTATTTCAATTTGAGGAAGACGAAAATGGTGATGGCACATTTGATGGTGCGACTGAAGATATGTACTCGCTAGAAATCCCCGTTAATTGGACAGGTTGGAAATTAGTATCAATAAAATACAGCGACCTTCCTTCACTAGCATCAGGAGTTCCTGTTGCGGCAAATGGCAACGCCGTGCACAATTCTGATCGTATTTCAACGATTAACATGCTTCACTTGGCGAATCCGGCAACTGGACATGCTCGCTCAAAATTAGACTACCTAATCTTTACAGAAAATGGACCGCTTATTCCTTAAATTATTTTTAACCTTTATTGCCGCTCAATTTAGTGCCAATTTGGTTGCTCAGGATACAACATTTAAAGTCCTCGAACCAATTAACGTCAATGGTAAAAAAGCTGGCTTTAAAAAAATGGGGCTCTACGACAATGAATTAGAGGAAGAGTTTAATGTGCGCGGTTATACGCAACTCACCATTTTCAAAGAAGATTTAACAGATGAATTTTGGACTTCAGGTGGCAAGAATTGTATTGAAGGTAAGATGCTCGGAACAGATGAAGAATCTTTTTTGAATTTGCGCTGGAACAAAGATTTGGATGAATGTGATTGGGTAGGTATGGGATTTGGATGGGATGGATGGACTGGCAAAGATATGGGATATGTTGCGGACACCTTAGCGATAGAACTAATTGTCCGTTCATCAGGAAAGCCGTTTACCAATATTCCTTGGGCTTTTTGTATTGAAGATTATGGAGGAAAACAAGCTTGGTTAGGTTACAATAAAACCTTTCTCACAAGTGATGAAATTTCCACTGAATGGACGCGGGTTGAAATTCCGTTGAGCCTTTTTCCCTTTGCTGAAAATGACGTTGATCTAACTGCTGTTAAACAATTGATGATTCAGGTATTTTCTGAAGGAGAAATTGAAATTAAATCGATACAACTCATTCCTTTCTCTAAAAAATTAAAACAAGAAGTCCATGCTAGTCGCGCTGGAAAAAGGCCCGTGATTGACGGTAAACTTTCGGATTGGCTCACCTCATTTTCAAGTTTTGGTTCAGGTCATCAATTCGCTGTAGCTTATTCTGAAGATTCACTGTTTTTGGCCATTAAGGTAATTGATACCAGCCCAAATTTAAATGGTAAAACCGGCAATAGTTTGTGGAATGGAGATGCGATTGAAATTGCATTCGCAACGAATCCAACTGCCGATACCAAGCGAAAATTTTTATTACTTAGTGATCAACATATCGGCTTAAATTGTGGCCGTAATCCTTATCTCTGGGATTGGAAAGAGGATGTTTTATTGTCTACCATACAATTCGCTATTGCTCCGAGTAGTAATGGTTATACTGTCGAATTTGCTATCCCATTTAAAACACTCTACCAACTCAATCTTAAATCCGGGATTAGCTTAGATTTTGAAATTGCCGTTGATCTCGGAAATGCGGAAGCACGTCAAAATCAAGATTGTTGGAATAGTGGTGCCGAAAGCGGATTTCACACTTCTCCTAAAAAATGGGGAGTACTCATCTTTGACTAAATAACTTGGTTTATAACATAGCTATTGCTTATACACGTTGATTTAACATCATCCAAAGATCGCTATTGCATAGTTTGCACATCTTTTGGCCTAAGTGAGGTTCTAAAACTTCCAATTCAAAACAATTACTTTACCTTAATTTCTTTCGTAGCTTTAACCGCCAAGGGTAAGATGCTCCTATTCCCATATTCAAAATAGAGAAGTGAATCAATAAAATGATGAAATATAGGGGGCTGATTTCACAAAAGGAAGGTTAATTAGGACAGTGAATAACCGTATATCTTATCGCAAATAATTGGATACAACCCAAAAAAGCTAAACTTATAGAAATAAAAAAAGGGAGTTCAAAGCTCCCTTTACTCCTTAAAATAATCCATTTGCTTAATTCGATTTCACAAAACGAAGTCGTTTACGTAACACTCCGCTTTCGCCTCTAATCTCAATAAGATAAAGACCGTTAACTAAATCAGCAACATCTATAGCGTTAGATGAATCTATTGTTCCTTGATCGATTAATTTACCCGAAAGATCCATTATTCGGTAACTATCGTTTACGTCTAATCCTGCAAATGTAAGTAGCGCATTTGTCGGGTTAGGATAAAGACTAATACTTTTGTCAGTTGCTTGCTCATCTTCGATACTAGCAGAAGCAGAATATACACGCACATAATCTATAAACATATCAGATGGGAACGGTGTTGTACCATCAGGGTATCCAGGCCAATAACCACCCACAGCCATATTTAAAATAAGAAAGAAAGGTCTGTGAAATTCTTCTTTAGACCCTAAACCACCTGTGATATTAGCAGAATAAAATTCAACCCCATCTAAAAACCATTTAATTGAAAACTCATCCCATTCAACCCCATAAACGTGCCATTGGGTTACGTCACAATAGGTTTGATCACCAAAATAAACATGGCCTCCATTATCGTAATGATAAGTACCGTGGGTATATAAGGAATTGCTCACATGTTCCATGATATCAATTTCACCGCATAAGGGCCACCCTACTTCTGTAATATTTGTCCCCAACATCCAAAACGCTGGCCATAACCCTTGTCCTACAGGCATCTTTATGCGCGCTTCTACCTTTCCATACTTGAAATCAAATAGACCTTGCGTCTTAATTCGCGCCGAAGTATAATCAGCTCCGCCAAACGTCTCTTCAATCGCCGTGATTCTTAAATATCCTGTATCAACACCAACATTACGCTCGTTACTCGTATAATATTGAGGCTCTCCATTCCCCCAACCTCCAGCACCTAAATCAAAGGTCCATTTTGTTAGATCAAGTGATTCACCGTCAAATTCGTCTGCCCAAATAAGTCCCAATTGAGCGGAGGAAAATAGGTTTATGAATAGGGTGAGCGCAAATAATTGAATTTTCATGACAGGATGTTTTAAGTGGTGATCAAAAAAAAGGGGAGCGAACTCCCCTTTTAAACAATAAATTAAAGGTATAAGCCTCTTATTTTTTAATAAACTTGATTGTTTTTGTACGATCAAGGTACGTTACTTGAATAAAATAAGTTCCAGTAACTAAAGTAGATACGTCAATTGTACTCGCATTCGTTCCTGTCATCATTACTTCTCCAGCAATATTCATTA
>JALQVX010000392.1 GCA_023263555.1 Crocinitomix sp. | reverse complement strand
AAGGTTGGAAATCCCATTGACTCCCAATTCCCATAAAAAGGATGGCTCGTTTGGAAAGGAGCGGCATCTTCAATCACCTCTGCAAAATTAGCGTACATATAGCCACTAAAAACAATGCGAATACCTGGTCGAACTGATTTTATAAAGTCGGTAAGGGCAACAATTTCATCATATGTTTCATCACTTAAGGCTTCGGTTTCAGCGGGTGTAAAATCAACATTCCACTCCCCTAAAAAATCATTACCACTTAAACTCACATGAACAACAGAGATCGAAGGATTTGCATTCAGTTGATTTTGAATTTCGGTCATTCGTGCCTCCGTCAAAAAATCCTCCGTACGTGCACCATTTACAGCCAATGTAAGATTGGAAAAATACTCCTTATTCGTAAATCCCCAATGATTAAGAACATTGTTAAAAGTAGCATCCGTATTCATAAAAAAGGCCCAGCTATCACCGATTAATAAGATCTTTTTTTCTGAATTTTCAACACATTGACTGGACGCGTTAAATAGATTCAGAAGAAGTAATAATGTCAGTAGTATTTTTCTCATCATTCGTTTTGTTTATTTAATCGCAACTGCAAACCATTCATTCGCAATCGTCGTTGGCGCTAAAGTAAATAAAATCTAGTAATTGACTAAATCATTCGTTCTAACTACGCAATATTTATAAAAAAATTAAATCACAAAAGTGACTTAAACGATTATTCGAAATTCGTTCTCGCTTTAATTTTTTTGGACATCTTATAGTTTTCCTCATAATCTCCGGTTTCGAAGTGATGCGAAACCAACTCGCATAAAATAAAGCCATGACCCTCATAAAATTTAATCGCCGCTTCATTTTGGCGTAAAACGAATAATTCAATCTCTTTCACATCCAAATCTTCCGCATAGTCCTCTATCCATTCGAGTATGAAATTGCCAACCCCTTTTCCTCGCTCGCCTATTTTCAAATAGAGTTTACTCAATTCTAAAAAATCTCCTTGATAAATTAAGGCAAAATAGCCGATCAATCGACCTTCCTTTTTAATAAAATAATACGTATAATTATGCTCAAGTTGAATGGATATCGCATCAGGCGATTGATACATTTTTAAATAATTATGGATGTGATTGACTGAAACATGTCCGGCATAAACTTCGTTAAAAATAAGTTTTGCTAGACCAGACAACTGCTCAATGTCTTGTATCGTATGAACCTTATGCACAGTAACCATCAATTCACCCTTCCATTGTATACGGTGTAAACAAGTAATTTATCCACCATTTTTAAAGGCAAATCTATATAATCGCCTCCTTCTAAGCCCCGAATTGGCAAAAGTGTATCTGAGATCCGGTCACTGGCATTAAAACCATAATCGACGTCTAATACTTCTATTAGGATTGAATCAGTTTCTTCAAGATGATAAAGTTTTGCTACCAATTTCTCCTCGTATGAATAACTATTTTTAGCGTGCGAAAAAATAATATTCTTTCCGTTGTAAGACACACAAATTCCTGCTTCAGGAATGGGATTGTCCCAATCATTGTCGCCTAGAAAGTCTCTCACACCTGATGCATTTAGAACAAGTTCACTAAAAAAGACTTCAGAAGAGTGAATGGCGGGCACAAAATAATCAAATTGAAGCTCAGCGATAATAGGATGCGTTTTAGCATATACTCCAAAAAATGAGCAATAGCGTGTATCTATTGATAAGTTAAAATTATGCATCCCTTCTTTTAACGTCCTTAGATCACTTAAATCAAATGTACTTTCGACGGTGACAATCATATCTGAAGTTATACGTTCGGAGGTCTTCGCTACAATTTTTCTTCTTTGGTTTTTACTCGTTAGAACGAGTTCCGTGATTAGATTGTCAGCAGCTTCATCCGCCTTAAAATCGCGGTTATAAACCGTTGGAATCGGACCAAAATCGTTGAGATCAAAAGTTAATTGCAAGCTCAGCTTATCCTCATGTTTCGCTAATACTATTCCTAATTGATTCGCCTCTATGCACTCTTGCCCCTTCACACACTCGAATGCAAACTGGAAATGATTCGTTGCTTGATTAGAAAGGATGTCGGCAGTTGCATTAACTCCTATTCGACGTATATCAGATGCGTCATTGTTCAGCGCTTCAATGGCGCTATCGTCGTCTTGATTTGAAGACCTGCCGCAACTCACGAGAACGACCAGAGTGAGGATCGAAATGGATCTTTGAAAATTTATACAGGCAAGTAAATGTTTAACCATGGTTGAATTTTAAATAATAATACCAAAATATCCCGAAGAAAAGAAAACTTAAATGAAATAAATATTTCATATCGCATGCTGGAGCAATTTAAAGTAAAACACAAAACATGTCTTTTTTGATTGAGGCTTTTTGACTAACTTTAGAGAATGTCATACAATGAAATAGAATTTAAAAAGCCATTTTATAAAATCAAACCACATTTAAGAGAACACTTAAGACTTTATTCAAGACTTGGCGATTTTCCTATTACGTATGACGACCTTTCGAATCATGGCGAAATCATTCCATTAACCGATAAAGACGGAAAAGCAACCTTTTGGAATGCTGTTCTGTTTCACCCCAGTGAAATGAGTCAAATTTATGCGGCTCTGCTCGAATTATACCGCATGCTTTATGCAGACGGTAGCCCCATTTCTTTTTTAAAGATTGGAAGCGTTGATTTTTGCTGGTATGGCAACTCCAAACCTTTCCGCGTTAAAGTTGTGAATGAATTAAATGATAACCATGATTATTTTTACATCAAACGAGCGGATGCATCACGGATTTATGGCTTGGAGCTAGAGCATATTTTCTCCCCGAATAAGATGGGGTACTTAGTTGATAAACTTACTTTGATTGAAGAACACGTTGTTGGTATTCCCGGTGATGAATACATTCTAAAACATAAAAATGTTAAAGTTGAAAATAGACTGCGTTTAGCAAAGGAATTTGTTAAATTCAATGAGCGCTGTTACGCGCAATTATTGGGAGATATGCGGGCCTATAACTTTGTTGTTGAAATCACCCAAGATTTTGACAATATTCAGTACCGCTTGAGAGCCATGGATTTTGATCAGCAATGTTACGAAGGCCGCAAAAACATGTATTTGCCTCAATTCTACAAAGACAATATTGAATTGGTTAAATT
>JALQVX010000391.1 GCA_023263555.1 Crocinitomix sp. | reverse complement strand
ATTTTTTGCGGGTGATGTGATTAATTTTGACATCCTCATTTCTGATGTCGAATTTTTGCAAGATGGCACGCCTCAAACTGTAACACTTTTGCCAACCGGTAATTATTTTGGAACGGGTTTAACAGATGATGCCTCAGGTTGTGATTATCTTCCATGTGCAACGCTTGATACCCCACCACTCATTCAAGGAGTGCAAGGTTTAACAACTAATTTTAATTGGCAAACCTCATGCGATCATTTAAAAGATGCCTGTGGTGTGCAGCAAGCTGAACAGGTCTATACTTTTGTTCTCAATGCACAAGATGATTATTGCGCTGTTCCAGGGCGGACATACGAAACTGTGCGGATTACTTTGAAAAATAAATTGCCACTTGAGCCTGTTCAAATGACCTGTGTGGACGTTCTAGATAATGGAGATGCTGTACTCTCATGGATTCCTACTTCTGATGTGAGCGGTTCTTTTGTGAATTATGAAATTCATTCAGTTGGCGGAGGGTTAATTGCAACTATTCCCACGATTGGAACGGATACGTACACGGTAATCGGTGCGGGTGCTGATTTGATGTCTCGTCAATTTTTCGTGATGACTCGTTTTGGATGCGGAGGTGGAAATAAAGTGTCTTCTGACACCTTAAATTCTATCTATATGGATTTGGCAGATTTGGCGGATGGTCGGGTTTTTTTAGATTGGAATTCAACACATGAACCTATTAATCCAGGAGAGTCTGCGGTACAGCAAGTCTATCGCGAATATCCGGCAGGAACATGGTCGTTGCGTGGCGAAGTGGCTTACGGAACGAATTCGTTTGTCGATACGGTTGATATTTGTGAAGCCTTTTTAAGTTATGAAATTCGAATTGATCATGCGTCTGGTTGTACTTCTACTTCAAATAAAAAAGGAGCACTTTTGGAAGATCAAATTACGCCCTATATTCCTACAATGAATTGGGTTTCTGTGAATCCTATTTCTGAATTTGTGGATCTATCTTGGAATGTAAATCCTTCGCCTGATACTTATGGATATATTGTTTATGTGTATCAAGCACCTGGATATCCTCCCGTTGATACAGTGTGGGGACGTTTCAATACGCATTATACGTATGTCCCAACGGAGTCTGGCGAGAAAGTGGAGTCGTTTCGTGTTGCTGCTTTCGATTCGTGTTTTACATCTATTGTTCCCCCAACTTATCAAACATCTGCCTCCTCTCCACCGCACTCAACGATATACTTGGAAGAGGAGTATGATCTATGTGAACAATCTATACAATTGAATTGGACGCCCTATGATGGTTGGGTCGAAGAGGTCGTGAAATATGAGGTCTTGGTCAGTATTTCAGGGTCTCCTTATGAGGTTATAGGAACGATTACATCCGCAGATTTATCATTTACCCACAAAAATGTTATCTATGATGTCAATTATTGTTATTATGTGAGGGCTACTTCTACAATTGACACAATCTCACTATCAAATAAGGTTTGCCGTGTAGCGGATAGACCGAGTCAACCGGCCTTCCATTATCTCGCTACTGCTAGTCATCAGCTATCAAACGAAATTGAGGTGATCTGTTATACGGATGGGTCGGCTGCCGTTGAAAAATATGAGGTTGAAGTAATGGGGCCTTATGATTATGATTTTGAAGTGATTGGCGAAGTGGATGCAACGGGTGTCATTGGATCTATATTTTCATTTACCGATTCGAATGTGTTTCCTGAAAGGGGTGCGTATCAGTACCGGATTAATTTGATTGATACGTGCGGTAGAGTTGGTAATGTTTCAAACATAGGAAAAACCGTTTTTTTAGAGGTGGAGACAGATCATACAAGATTGATGCACACCTTGAGTTGGAGTGCCTACGGAGGATTTGATGGTCCGATTATTCGCTACGATATTTACCGGGGTGAAAATGGTGTGTTTGAAGCAAGCCCAATTGCTTCTACCTTGCCTGGGGTTCGTTCTTATGTGGATGACGTCTCTTCATTTTATAATTCTCAAGGTCAATTCTGCTATCGAATCGAAGCAATTGAGGGCGTGAATAGCTACGGTTTCAGTGAAACGGCATTTTCAAATACGGTTTGCGCAGTAGTGGATCCACTTGTTTATATTCCAAATGCCTTCCTTATCAATGGCGAAAATAATATCTTCTTACCCGTGGTCTCTCTTTACGATTTCGACTCTTATTCTTTGGTGATCTATAACCGCTGGGGAGAGCAAATCTTCACGACGTATGATCGATACGAAGGTTGGAACGGTGAAAATTTAATTTTTGGTGGCTATCACGAAGAGGGAGTTTACGTCTACCAGTTAACCTTTAGCGATCGCGAAGGGAACGACTACGATTATCAAGGAACAGTTACACTGCTCATTGGTGAACAATAGTTTATTAAAGTTTAAACCTCTCAAATCTTTTCTCGTCTAATTCTTGTTTGAACATTTAAGTACCAATAAACGTTCTTATTGACCATCCATACTAATGTTGATTCAAGACGAAATAAAAATAGTATTTTTGTAAAAATTTTTTTAAAATGAAATTCATCACCTTTTTTATTACCTTCTTTTGTTTTACGTTAGCAATCGGTCAAAGACCGGGTGGTACGGGCGGGAAAGGCGGTGAATCAGCCAAAACAGGCGAAATTTTCGGGACAGTTATTGATTCGGTAACAGCGCAGCCAATGGCTTATGTGACGGTTATGGCACTAAATGCTGCGGACAGTTCTATTGTTGGCGGAGCAATTACGGTCGAGAATGGCAGTTTTTCTATCAGTGATATTAAGTTGGGAACCTACATCCTTAAAGTTAGTTTTGTAGGTTATCGTACACTCTTTATTCCGAATGTCAAATTGGATAACCTCAATTCAACGGCTAATTTTAAAGAAATTCAGTTGAATGTTGAAATGTTGGATGTTGTAGAGATCAATGGAGATTTACCCGAAATTCGCTACGAAATCGACAAGAAAATAATTAATGTCGAAGATCAAATCAATACAGACGGACAAACGGCTGTAGAAATCCTTCAAAATATTCCTTCAATAAGTGTTTCGGCAGATGGAACAGTAAGCTTACGGGGAAGTACAAGTTTTACGCTGTTGATCAATGGCATCCCAACGACCATGAACACCAGTGACGCATTAGCAACCATTCCTGCCAGCACAATTAAGGATATTGAAATTATTACAAATCCATCTGCGCGATATGACGCGGAAGGAACGAGTGGTGTCATCAATATTATTACCAAAAAAAGTAAACTCGAAGGCCTGAGTTGTTTGATTAATTTTAGTGGAGGCAACTTCGATAATTATGCTGGTGATATTGCGCTCAATGTTAAAAAGAATAATTTTATTTTCGATCTGAGTGCTACGTCCAGTAATAGAGGTCGACCTAGTTTTACGACAAGTGAGCGAATAACGATTTATGATAGTTTAACGAATACCTTGACGAGCGAAGGTGAAAATAACTGGGTAAGAGGAAGCAATGGTTTTGGTGGAGGGGTCCAATGGCAACCGAATAATAGTCATGTATTTGCTATTCGAACTGATTTTAAATGGAATACCATGGTACCGTATTCTAATTTTAAGTACCAGAGTTTTGATGACGACTCATTAGTTTCAAGTTTTAATAATGAGCAACAAAATAATATCGATTTCTTTAACAATACGAGTAGTCTCTATTATCAATATAATATTAAGCGGAATCAAGATCATAATATTTCGGTAAAGGCGATTTACAATACGACAGATGTCAATCAATTCGATACAACATTATCCTATCTTTCGGATGGTTCTATTCGCTCGGGAAATCTGTATACTGAAACAGGACCTTCTACTTCTTGGCGATATAATTTGGATTATCGCTTGCCACTAAAAAAGGATCGTAAATTTGAGGCAGGACTTCAAGCACAGTTCGGAACGAGCGGTGATGTTGGAAAAAACTATGTGTATAATACCATGACGGGTGAATTTGATTTTAACCCTTTGTTCAGTTCAGATGTGAGTTATGTACGTGATGTCCATGCGGCCTATTCAATGTTTAGTGGGAAAGTGAAAAAATTAGGTTATCAATTGGGTTTGAGAGCAGAGTATACCTACAGAACAATTTCGACTACAGCTGCAACTTCTTATGCCACTATTAAACGATTAGATTGGTTTCCTTCTGCTCATTTTTCCTATAGTCTTGAAAATAATAGTCAATTTTTACTTAGTTATTCTCGCCGAATTGAGCGTCCGAGAAGTTATTTCTTTGAACCATTTATTACATGGGAGGATCCTTTTAATGTGAGAACAGGAAATCCGAACCTTTTACCAGAATATATCAACGCCTTTGAAGTGAGTTATATTAAGCCCATCAAACGAAAAGGTTTCTTGAGTTTAGAAGCGTATTTAAGAAAAAGCAACAATATCATCAATCGAATTTCAACGGTATACGAGCCAGGTATCCTGATCAGTCAACCGTATAATATTGGTGTTTCGACTTCCTATGGGTTGGAGGCTTCATTTAATTACACACTTCAAAAATGGTGGAAAATCAATGCTTCACTTAATTCTTACCTTTTCGATCTTACGGGTAGTTTGAATGACGTTGATTACAGTGCGCAATCTTTCAATTATTCGGGTCGCTTTACAAATACCTTTACGGTTAAAGGTTTTATGATTCAAACTGTAAGTGCTTATTCAAGTGGTTCTGTCACAGCGCAAGGAACAAGTTTAAGTTCTTTTTCACAAGATATATCTGTTAAGAAAAGTTTTATGAATAATCGAATTTCACTGACCGTTCAAGGTAGAAATATTTTGGGTACAGATCGACGTGGCTCTTTTTCTTATACAGAGAATGTAACGCTGAATTCCCTGTCAAAACCCCTTTTTCCTAAATTGATGTTTACTTTGGCGATTAAGTTAAATAATTATCAAAAAGTATTGGATCGCAACGAGTCGATAGACGATTTTTAGGTCTAAATTTTCGTTTTTTTCTTAGCTGCACATTCTAAATTGATTTTCATTAATTACATTTAGTGTTCAAATTTTTGCGTACGCATCAATTTGTATTAACCTAAAATAAATCGGCGTTGCTTGACAAGAGAATGCGCACGAATTGAACCTATGAAAAAGCTACTCATTATCTGTGTAATCCTATCTTCCTATTCCTCTTTTGGTCAATTAACCTATGAAAAAAGACTTGAATTTGAATTGAAAGACGGTTATGGTGGTGAAACGATCAGTGATTTTGGATCGGACGGAATGATTCTTCGTTCACAAAATACTGAAAACGTTAACGGAAAAAAAGAAATTAAATTTGATTCATATTCAACTGATTTGGAGGTGGAAGAAAGCGTAACCTTCATGATTGAAGATGACTATTATATTTCCAAAACAGTTCGCACTGAAAATCGAATTCATACCATTTTTAGAACAAAAAAAGGGGATTATAAAGTGCATACAATTCGCGCTGGTTCACTCGAACAACATACAGCCTCTTTTATGTTGCCGAGAACGGTGGTCATCAAATCATCTCTTGTGGTCGGAACGACAGTTTATTTCAATACGCAGAATAAAAAGTTATTTGAAATGTATGCAATTGATTGGACAAATGGAGAGGTGAAAGTTATTCCTATTCGCATTGACGGTTTTAAATGGAACAGGATGCGCTCTTTAAATATGCAAACAGTCGAAGGTGCAGAGGAAGCAATCCTTTTTCTACGCGCATTTGTGTCGAAAAAAGAAGCGGATATCTATGCTATGCATTTTGATGGAAAAGGAAATTTAATGCGGAAGTATCGGATCAAAGAGCCGGAGGGAAAGAATTTTATTGGATTTACGACTTCTAAAATTGGTGAGGATCATTATATCCTTTCAGGCACCTTTTCATCTGGTAGCGTTAACACCTCTGAAGGTTTGTTTTTCGCTGAGTTAGAAAATGAAAAATTAAATTATACGGAGTTTTATAATTTTATCGACCTTCAAAATTTCTTCACCTATTTATCTGAAAAATCGCAAGAAAAAATCGAAAAGAAGAAAGAGAAAAAGGCCAATAGAGGGCAAGAATTAAAGGTGAATTATTTTATTGCCGAGCATAAAGTGATTGTGCTAGATGATGGCTATCTCTTTTTAGGAGAAGCTTATTATCCAACTTATCGAACTGAATATTATACAACGGTTGTAAACGGGCAAACGGTGACGAGAACACGCCAAGTTTTTGACGGTTATCAATATACCCACGCAGTGCTCGCTAAGTTCAATAAATCTGGCCAGATGCAATGGGATCAAATTTTTGAAATGTATCCCTCTTATAAACCTATGTCTGTTAAACGATTTATTCAAATTGCTGAAGGAGCTCAAGATGCTTTAAATTTGGTCTTTTCAAATAGAAGTACCATTGTTTCTAAGTCTTTTAGCTATGATGGTGAAGTGATTTATGATAAAACATCTGAACCGATTGAAACGAACTTAGAAGGTGATCAAACAAAACGGTCTTTCTCGAATATCAGTTACTGGTATGACACTTATTTTCTAGCCTACGGTTCCCAAGTCATCAAAAATAAAGAAGAGGATAAGAAAAAAAGAAAAGTTTATTTTATTAGCAAAATTAAGTTTGAGTAGAATTTTGAAAGTGAAATCAGTCCTTTTTATTCGAATAAAATTCTTACCTTAATATCCTGATTACTTAAAGAAGATTATGGACGAAAATACCGTTAGACGATATCCAAAAGTTAATTTTACAGTGGTTTGGAAACCTGGCAAATGTATTCATGCCGCAGAATGTATTAAAGCACTCCCGGCTGTCTATCATCCTAAGGATAAACCATGGATTACATTGGAAAATGCATCCGTTGATGCCCTAAAAGCACAAATTTCAAAATGTCCTTCCGGTGCTTTGTCTTGGGAAGAGAAAACGAATGCAACTCATGAGGAAGAAAAAGAAGAAGTAGCCAATTCTGGAGCATCTGTTCATGTTCTGCCGAATGGACCATTGATGGTGAAGGGTATAATTCGGTTAAGGGCATAGATGGTATAACACAAACTAAAATGGTGTTTCTGCATTTTGCAGATGTGGCGGTTCTGGCAATAAACCCTTTTGTGACGGATCACATAAAACAATTGAATTTAAAGACGAATAAGTAAGTATGAGTGAGAAGATAAAACGTATCGAGCCTTTAGGGTTTCCGTGGGAAACGCAAGATCCTTTTTTATTTTGTGCCTATCATAAAGATCAATTCCCTGCGGGAAATGGGAATATGGGGGCAAAAACGAATGATTTGGTGGGTCGAAATATTGGGCAAGATTTTACGATCAAAAATGGGTGGAGAATGTATCACGGTCAAACCATTCCGGGTTTTCCCTATCACCCGCACAGAGGTTTTGAAACCATTACCATCAATAAAGAAGGTGCAGTAGACCATTCAGATTCATTGGGTGCTGCCGGTCGTTTTATGGCAGGAGATGTTCAATGGATGACCGCTGGAAAAGGTGTTCA
>JALQVX010000235.1 GCA_023263555.1 Crocinitomix sp. | reverse complement strand
ATTGAGAATGATTAAAAATGAATCGACGAACTTTGTCAACTCTAACGTATCGTTTAGAATTCCAAAAGGAGGTGTATCCAAAATCACGAAATCATATTTTGATTCCCCCGCGCGAATAAGCTCCTCCACCCGATCACGTAGAATCAATTCTGAAGGATTTGGAGCTATAGGTCCAGCAGTGATAACATCTAAATTAGGATAGATGTCTTTTATGACAATTTCATCAAAGCTGTTTTTACTAATGATAAAATTAGACACACCTATCTCATTCTTAATTTTATACATCTTATGTACTTTCGGTCGGTGCAAATCGAAGTCAATAATTAAGACTCGTTTTGATCCTTTCGCTATAAGATTCGCCAAATTTGTCGAACAGAAGGTTTTTCCTTCTCCTGGAAAAAAGGAGGACAATAAAATTTTCTTTGCAACGCCTTCTTCCGCTGTCCCGAGAAAAGAGAGATTCGTTCTTATCGTCCTGAAACTTTCAGTGACATGAGATTTCGGCTGCGTCTCCGTCATAATTGGATTTTGCATGGCCTTCACAAAAGGTATTCCGCCTACAATATTAATCTCTGAAACCTCGGCTAAAGCAGTTACATTTTCAATTTTTTCGAAGAATAAATTTCGAACAATCGCAATTAAAAAAGCAAAGATAAATCCACTCAAAATGAAGAGTCGAATAATCTTTTGTTTGTTGGGATACACCACCCCAGTTCCGACGGTATTTTCGATAATTCGCACCTGAGGAATGATACCTGCCCGAGCAATTAATGTATTCGTCTTCTTTTCCAACAAAAACAGATACATTTTATTGTTCACATCCAATTCGCGCTGAATATTCATCACTCCTTGGGCTGACTTTGGTAATTTTCGAATGTCATTCTTGTAGTCATTAATGAATTCATCCGCAAGAGAAATTTCATTATTAAGGGCGTCCATCAAGTTTGCCAAATAATTTATGATGTCATTATTCAACATAGCGATTTCCTTCCGCAAATAGATCATACTGAGATTATCCTCCGATTTTTGTGTTTTATCAATTTCATAACGAATTTGTTTCTTGCGAACTTCTCCTATTGCATCCTTGAGATAAACGTCATTTTGCTCGATATAAAAAGAGGGCGGAAGCACACGGTTATCTTCTGAAGATTTCAAATACTCCTGTAAAGCCAGCACAGATCCTCTTTTTTGTTCAACTATTCGTTTTTCTTTTGTAAAATTGATGTATTCGGCAAAATAGTCATCCTCCTCTTTACTAATGTTGAGAATTGAATTCTCGTCTTTATACATCAGGAGTTCTCGCTCTTTATTTTCAATTAAAACACTTACTGTATCAATTTGCTTTTGAATATTCTGCAAGGTATTCTCATTGACTTCGAGTTGTATTCTTTTCGAATAATCAACGTATGTATTGGTTAATGTATCGAGATAAACAATAGCTCGATTGGCCAATTCGTCTGTCACGGCCAATGTTATCACACTCGTATGTTCAATATTTTGAACATCCAATCCAGCTTGGTATTTGCCGATTAAGTAATTGCGCGAATGGAACACAATTTCATAATTTGAAGCTTTCAAATCATCTATGTTTTCATCATCCAATTCATATCTTCTCTCCAATTTCAAGACAAAATCACTTGTCGTTATCTCCTCATCAAAGGGATAAACCTCATCCACTTTTCTCCCACCGGCTTCATACTGGAGTTTGAACTCATCTTTGTTTAAAATAATGACTTGGATGGGTAATTCATAGACTTGCGGATTGAGAACCGTGACTGTTGACTTGAACGGTAATGTCTCAAAAACTTCAACTTTCTTAATCCGACCAACAACAAAATAAGAGGTCGCAATATTAATTTTATCGACTACTTCACCGATTAAGTCGCGTGAATTTAAAATCCGAATTTGATTTTGGACATCCATGTAAACACCATAAGCTCCCAAGCCTTTATAAATAGGATCTTGATAGTCATACGTTTCATTCGACTTTAAAAGTAGCTCCGCTTTTGCGCCGTAGATATTTGTTAATCGGTAGGTATAAACGTAACCCACACCATAGGCTATTAGGGGAATAAGAATAATGAAACCTAAATTTTTTAGGATGATCTTCCAAATAAAGAGGATATCTTTTGCTTCGACTAATTTGTTCGAAGGAGTATGTTTATTCGAATCAGTTTGTTGCATAATTTTACTCACATTGCCGGACGCGCATGCGTTCAGCGGCTATCTATTTTAAAGTCTTACGCAAATTTTACTAAAATGTTTTTTTTAATCAAAATGCCTATTTCTTTTTAACTCTCTAGACGCTTTGCTCGGTAGCTGACTTCCTTTATCGAAGAATCATCCGTAAGATTTGCCTCTGCAAAACTAATTCATTTTTGCGTAAGAAGCTGTTTTTCCTAAAATCAACCAACGCATTTTGGATCTTTTACGTTTAAGACTTAAATAAACCGTGCAAATTTCAATTTATAGGTGATTTAACTTTTTTCGCTTCAACTGATGGCTTAAATCTTCATTGCAATCGAAATATTTCGAAGAAATATGACACTAAGTTCCTAACATTTAAAGTCTCTGCGGTTTTTTTTTATATATTTGGCAGTTAATACCTTTTTTTTCAAATTAGGGGTGAAATGAATTTTTTAGTTATGAAGAACATGGTTTCCTACACACGTGTCGCTCTTGCAACAATTATCTCCTTAAACTTAACCTTGAGTTTCGGACAAACAGGTCCTGCAGGAGTGGGATCTAGCGCTACGAACAAAATTTGGTTGGATGCTCACTCGTTGGGTTTTCTAGATGGATCTCCAGTTGGATCATGGTCGGATTTGTCCGGTAACGGTGCCACATTCGTTCAAGGAGCTTCTTTGAGACAACCCATCTATACAGTGAGTGGTGTCAGCGGTCTTCCTTCTCTTACTTTTGACGGTATCAATGACGTTCTTGTCGGTCCAGCAATGCCTTCTTTGGAAACCAATAACTTTACGTACTTCATGGTCTATGATCGAACGACAACGACGAGCGACATGTTGATCAATGTAAAATATGCCTCTAACCCAACGAAGTACAGAACATACATGAATAATGCGCAAACAACGATCATCAGCGCGCAATATTCACCTACCATTAATTGGGTGAGATACACAGATCCCATAGGAGCATCTTTCTTCTCACTTCATGCTACACCCACAACGATCACAACATATAACCAGGGTACCTTAGCCATGACTAAAACGGCTACGAATACCGTCCCTACTACACACCAGAATATAACACTTGGAAATAAATCGACGATTGGTACGGGAACGTATGTCTATACTGGACAAATTTCCGAAGTCATTGTTTTTAATTCAATTTTAAACCCGCTTCAAAGAATTTTAGTCGAGAATTACCTCGGTGCGAAATACGGAATGACCATTCCAACTGACCATTATGCCTATGACGCCACACATAAATTTGGCTTGATAGCTTTGGCGAATGATGGTGTAAATACTCAAACCATTGCGCAAGGCTCAGGAATATTAGAATTATCAGGAGCAACTGACTTAGGTTCGAACGAATACTTTGTAGTTGCGCATACAGACTTCTTTCCAGATGAATACAATTTGGTCAATTTACCAGCAAGTTTACCTGATCATCTTCGTTTAGAGCGCACTTGGCGCGTTGATGAAACAGGAGAAACAGGAACAACAACGCTAACTTTCCGTCTCGGCGATTATGATTTTGCAGTTGATACATCCTACCGTTTGTTAGTTGATACTGACGCCGATTTTGCAGATGCAACAGTTGTCTCAGGTGTTTATGACGATATTGCACAAACGGTTACATTTGATATTAATCTATCAGACGGAGACTATTTTACTCTTGCTGGAATATTGCAAATTCTAGATATACATTCTATTACTGACGGATTATGGAGCGAAACGAGTACTTGGGATTGTAGTTGCATACCGAGTAATATCGACAATGTATATATTGATCCCGGCACCACTGTAACAGTGGATATTAATGGATTTACTGATTTTTTGTCAATTGAATTCGGTGGAACCCTGATAATGGACAGTGATGTTACGCTTGACATAAATGGAGATTGGGATATAATTGGTGATGGTGAATTCACAAATGGGGAAATAGCCCTTACGGGTGATTCTAGCCAGACCGTTACGTTAATTTCCACTGGATTTAGAATTCTAGACTTCAATAATTTAAGAATTAACAACACAAGCTCAGATGATGTGCTATTTCGTTTTCAAAATTTTAGATTAAATGGATTACTTTCGCCTATTAGTGGTAATATCGTTATAGAACCCTCTACGACGTTCATTATTGCCTCTACGAGTGGATCAGCCGGCGGTAGAGTTGGTCCAATTATTTCTCCAACAAATTTTACAGGTGAGTTTACAGTTCAACGTAACATTCCCGCAGGATTGGCCGATTGGAGAGATCTCGCTTCTCCTGTAATTGGCAGTACTTTTGACACATGGGATCCCGATTTAGCAATGAGTGGCCCTGGATTTCCTGATGGTTGTGCTTGGGGTCCTGATGACTGTTTTAAATCTGTAACCTTTATGAATAATAGTATATTGAACCAAGTTCTTAATAGCACTGATCCAATTACGAATACAAGAGGTTACGAAATTTTTGTAGGGACAGATTTAGCTACTTTTGCCGGAACAACGTTAAATTCACGCGGAACATTGAATACGTCTGCTGATATTGTTCAAACATTAAATACGGGCTGGACAACAATAGGTAATCCGTATGCTTCTCCAATCGCGTTTAGCACTTTGGCCAAAACGGGATCAATCGGAAACTATTTCTATGTGTACGATCCTGCCAGCGGAGCGTACGAATGGTATGATGGCGCTTCGGGCTCAACAAGTCTCCCCGAAATTACGGAGGATGGACTTATTTCCACAGGTCAAGGTATTTGGGTCTTCGCCTCTAGTATTGGTACGATTACCTATACACAATTCAATAAAGTTGAAAATACCGCAACTTTCATTCGTTCACATGACTCGGAAAATAGTTTACACCTCGTCTTAAGCGAAATGGGTTCTACTTATTCGTGTACAGCACGTTTAGAAGAAGTTACTGGAGCTATTGATGGCGCTGATGAAACATTGGACATTCGACACCTAGAAACAGGTATGGAAAAAGCCCCTTCTGTGGCCGTGAATATTGACAACGAAAAGCTAAGAAAAAATTATATCGCTGCAAATGGTAGAGATAAAACCTTTGAAATTTATACCAACTTCGTCAATGAAGGATATTATACATTCTCGGCTGAAAATTGGGCGAATTTCAGATCTTATAGAGCGATCTTATTATTTGATCATATCACGGGTGAAACGGTGAACTTAAAAGAAGGTGATTATTCATTCTTTGCTTTAGCATCTTCGGAAGAGGATACTGACAAAACGCGCTTCACATTAATACTATCAAATAGTGAGGATGCTGCATCAGGTAGTGCATTCTCAACAATCGAAGATGAAAATGAGGCGACAACAATTAAACAATTTGGAAAAATCATTGACGTCCAAACCGTTGATGAATCGGAAGAATTGAGCACGATAACCGTAACCAATGTGCTCGGTCAAAATGTTGTTTTCGCCATCACGACCAATTTGGTTAACGGAAGTAATTTAATTAACTTGCCGGCCGAATTGAATGGATTCTATATCATTTCGGTACAAACGGGTGATTCGATTGTAACCAAAAAGTTGATGCTTTAAATAAACTTAGAATGACAAGTAAGAGTAAGAAATTTGTTTTAACCTTTTTCCTGACGATTGGATTAATTCTTTCAAATACAGGTTTGTTCGCGCAGCCTCCAGGCGGTCCGCCTCCAGGGGGTGGTGGAACGACAGGAACGACCCCTCCTTGTTGGGAACCGGAATGTATTCCAATTGATGGAGGAATAAGTTTGCTTATTGCAGCAGGCGCACTATTAGGTGGTAGAAAATTATACGGTCAACTGAAATAATTCAGTGCGACTTCATGTAAATAGTAAAACCCGTCTGTAATCAGACGGGTTTTCTTTTTATCTTTGATCAATGGGAATCCGATTGAAACAAAATAAGATCCTTTCTTTCTTTTTAATCGCCGCTATACTTTATACGGGGTGGCTTCTCGTTTATTATCTCCTCATTAATCGCTATACAACATGGGATTTCGAACTCAATTATAATATAGTTTATCTCGCACATAAAGGATTCGATTTACTGGGGATGGTTTCGCATATCGAATTGGAAAGTGATCACGTATTGCTCCTATTGGATGCTGGAACAAATCGTCCTATTTTAGTGGGAGACGAGTGCAATGGATTTAAACTCTTTTCCATCTTCTCTATTTTTATCATTGCTTTTCCTGGCAACTTTAAAAAGAAGCTTTGGTACATTCCAATGGGTTTAATCTTTATCCATCTCGCGAATGTCATTCGAGTTATGGCACTTGTCCTCATCAACTCTTACTATC
>JALQVX010000390.1 GCA_023263555.1 Crocinitomix sp. | reverse complement strand
TGGGTACTCTATTGAAGAGAAATATTTCCAAACCTTTGATGGAGAAAAAACAAAACCAACTTATAACGCTTCACAAACAACCTTTTTTCCACGTATGTACAGTGCCGAAGCGCGTCACGTAGCCGGCTATAAAAATTGGTCAGGCCATGTTGGAAATGACATACCAACTATGGGGGAAAACCTTACTTATTTCGCGCAATATCAAGTAGGTTGGATGTACTGGCGATATTTCATGTGGAATTTCTCAGGTCGTCAAAGTGATGAGCAAGGCCATGGAGAAGCGAGAGATGGAAACTGGATTTCTGGTTTAAATTTCATTGATAAGCAACACATTGGGGACCAAACATTGGCGCCGAGTATTATTACTGAAAACCCAGCTCACAATAAGTTTTTTATGTTACCACTCATCTTGGGATTGATTGGTTTCATCTTCATGCTCACAAAATCCACCAAAGGATGGTGGTTAGTCATGCTATTGTTCCTTTTAACTGGTTTTGCGATTATCATTTACCTGAATCAAAAACCGTACGAACCACGTGAGCGAGATTATGCCTATGCGGCTTCGTTCTACGCCTTTGCCATCTATATCGGTTTGTCCGTATTGGCGCTCTACGACGCGTTCAAATCAATGACGTGGAAGGAATTAGGAATGATCGTTGGGATATTGGCTTTAATGGGAATTGTCTTTTCAGCAGGAAATGAAACAGCTGCGGTATCCATGTTCTACATTGCATTCGTTGTTGGCGGTTTATATGCCTTGATGATTTTATTGCGTAGCATTCTTAAAAAAGAGATGCAAGGCGCCCTCCTCTCGATTGTCATTACGTTACCCATTCCAATTTTGATGGGTGTACAAGGATGGGATGATCACGATAGAAGTGGACGTTATACAGCACAGGCTTTAGCACTCAATTATTTAAACAGTTGTGATGGTAATGCGGTTATCTTTACTAATGGCGATAATGATACCTTCCCACTGTGGTATTTACAAGAAGTAGAAGGTATACAAACAGATGTTCGTGTATGTAACCTCAGTCTCTTGAATACCGATTGGTATACGGAACAAATGACACGTAAAGCCTACGAATCATTACCTTTACCGATTTCATTTTCGGAAGAGCAATACCGTCAAAATGGAACGAGAGATTATCTGTATGTATTAAGCACCAACCAATTAACAATGGGACGTGCGGCAATGGATCCTAAATGGGAGGCGGTTATCAATAAAAAGATTGAGTCGAACCAAGATTTATTCCAACCTGCATTTAAAGCAGCTGCTATGAATTTATATACCGTGTTAGCAGGAACTAATTTTGCGGAATTAAAACCAGATCTTTTGTCAACGATTCCAGGAATGGACACCACGTCGACGTATTATACGTTCCGTAATTTGGTGATGAACCTTCTTCAAAAAGGAGATGAATTTGGTTTGACAGATGCAAATTTACAAGCTATTCAAAACGTAATGATTGCGTTCAACGACGCCTTTGATTATTTACCTGCTGATTATGCTATGGCGTATTTAGGGAATGATGATAATTTAGAGGAGAGAGGAATGTTCTTTTTACCATCAACTGGTTTACGTGTTGAAGTGAACAAAGAGAATGCAAAATCATCAACAATTGTAACGCCTGAATATGAAGAGCGAATGGTTGACTTTATCAGATGGAAACTTCCTAAATCAACACTTTATAAAGCTGATTTAATGATCTTAGATATAATAGCGCATTTCGATTGGAATCGACCAATTTACTTTGCAAGTTCAGCAGACGAAGCAACGTATTTAGGATTGGATAAATATTTCTTATCAGAAGGATTGGTTTACAAATTAGTGCCTGTAGAGGCAAAAGTGAGCAATAATCCTAATTCGTTAGGAGAGGTGAATAAGGCCCGTTTATATGAAAACCTAATGACAACATTTGTTTGGGGTAATATGGATAAAGAAGGGGTATTAGTTGATTACTATTCACGACGTCTAACGAATAACTACCGCGTTCAGTTCAGCATTTTAGCTGATGCTTATGGCGCAACAATTGATGAGAAAAAACAGTTGATTGGCTACATGAAGCAAGTGCAAGCACAAGGCTTAGTTTCTGATGCCGCCATTAAAACACCAATCGGATCATTTATACCGAATGAAATACCGCAAGAAATTGCAAAAGCTGAAGCTGAAATTGCTGACGCACAAGCAAAAATTTCTGAAGTCTTAGACAGAGGAATTGAGGTGATGCCACATGAAAACGTTCCGTTTGGTAAAGTTTTCCCTTCCTATATTTCTGCTTATTATATGGCCGGTAATGAAGAAAAAGCACAACAATATTCTGATATGATGGTGAGTTTGTTTGAAGAAGAAATTGATTATTATTTATCCGTTGATCCTAAATTTAGTTCAACCATGATTGAAGACATGTATGCAGCTTACCGCAGTATATTTGGATTGTACCAGGCTTCAGCAGTTTTTGGAACAGATAAGGACCATCAACAAAAAGTGAGCGACGACTTCTTCAGAATTACTGAAAAGGTTCAAAATGGAATCGTACCGATCAAACTACACAGTATATCAGCGAGAACTCGAATTGAACAAACATTTGATTCGTTTTTCAAAAGAATAAACGGATAAACTGTGCGCTATTATAAATTTCCCAAATGGCTAAAACCGATTTTTCCGGGAGCCATTTGGGATTTTTCCTTTTTACCCAAACCTAAATCGCTCGTGGATGGCCACGAACAATCCGTCATCTACCTTACATTTGATGATGGCCCACATCCAGAAACGACACCTTGGTTAATTGAATTACTGAACTCCTATGATGCAAAAGCGACCCATTTTTGTTTAGGAAAAAATGTTGAAAGCTATCCTGAACTATTTCAGCAACTAATAAAAGATGGGCATCAAATCGGAAATCACAGTCAAGATCATTTAAAAGGCTTACAATCTTCCACAAAAGAATACGTTCAGAATGTAGAATTGGCAAGTCAACAGATCTCTTCACGACTATTTAGACCACCTTACGGTAAACTAACACCCAACCAATTTCTTAAATTGAAAAAAAAGGGGTATCAAACCATATTCTGGAGTCATATTACCTATGATTTTGATAAAGAATTGTCTTCTGAAATAAGAAAAACAAAAACGCTTAAACGAGTCAAACATGGCTCTATTGTGATTTTTCACGATTCAATAAAAGCCTTTCCACAACTAAAAAAAGAACTTCCAGAACTCATGCAATATTGGTATAAAAAAGGATATATTTTTGCCGTTATTCCTTCTTAATTTGCAATCCTGTAAAATAATTGCAACTTTTACCCGTTGATAGAATTAGACACTCTACCATACACACATCATTCAAAATAAACACATTGAAGAAAATTGCTAGTGTCATAATCGTGGTTTGTCTGAACTTTTCTTTAAGGGCACAAGAGACTTTTGGAGCCCTTAACTCCAATTATACTCCTACGAATAGTGTGCACATTAACCCTTCGTCTATGTTGGATGCTAAAACGTGGTTAGACATTCATATAATTGGAGCAGGTGCTTATGTAAACAATAGTTTAGCTGCTGCAGAATCAACCACCTTAATACGCCTTATCCGTCAACGGGATTTTAGTGAAGAGAACTTAGTATACCGATCTGGACTGGGAAGATACCATGCTTACAATCGTAATTTTGTCCAAGTATTATCTGCCGTTTGGAGTCAAGGGAATCACGCCGCCGGTTTAAGTTTTGGCGGTTATTCATATACTGATGCACGACGAATTGATGAACCGATTGCACGTTTTATTGATAATGGGGTGACGCAATATACGCCACAGCATTTAACCGATTATCGTTTAAATCGTTTACGTGCAAATAGCCTCGCTTATGGAGAAGCAAAAATAAGCTATGCTTATACTTTTCACAAAAGACAGCGCCATATGTATATGGCTGGAATTTCCTATAAAAAGATTTTTCCAATTGTTGGAGGGGCGGCTAATATTCGCTCACTCGATTATAATGTGTACAACGATACCGTATTGCATATCACTTCTTTTTTAGGTGATGCCGTGTCGCATACACAACCTCAATTTTCAATGAATGGGGGTTGGGGTTTTGATCTAGGATTTACCTATCAACGGATGTACGGTGGATGTGAAAATTACTACCCAAATTCAAGTCGTGGCGGATGCAATAAACAACATTATAAATACAAGATTGGTATTTCGATAAATGATTTAGGTTATGCTAAGTTTAATGCTGATGATATGAATTATGTAGGGTATGATTTGGCTGACGAAAACATCTTAAATTATGCGAATCTTTCTACCTCGATTGCCGGTTTTCCGTCTACTCTTGTCGGCTTAGAAAACAATCCGAATGATGGTGTCGTTCGCTCCCCGAATAAAATGAGTTTGCCGACTTCAATATCCATTCAATACGATCGAAATATCCTTCCCCATTTTATATACCTCAACGCGACATGGATTCACGGCATTCCACCTACTAAGGGAGCTTTTGGACCGCGAAGAGCGCATTCACTTGCCCTTACTCCAAGAATTGAAACAAAATGGTTTGATGCAGCCTTACCGCTCTCACTCTACGAATATCAAAAAGTGCAATTGGGATTGAGTTTACGTTTTTACATCTTAACAATTGGGACGGATAAATTGTTAAACTACTTTGTGCCATCTGATTTGTATGGGGCCGATTTCTATTTTCATCTCAAGATTCCTTTATATAAAAATCCGAAGTGCAAGGATAGTCGACCATACGGTAGCGACAGAAAAGGGGGATTTAGAACAAAGTATCCAAAATGTGATGCTTATAGATAATTTAACACAAGGAACAGATTTGATTGATTTATTATCTGGGATCAAAACGGAACATTTCTTTAAATAAAAAAATCCCGATCACTTGGCGAATGATCGGGATAACATGAAAAAATTACTATTTCTATTACGCTTACTTAATGAAAAATAGTGTTTTAAATTAAGCGATTCGATACGTTTATCTGCAATCGCTTAATGCTGTTTCAAAGATCGCCTTTCTTGCTCGAAGCGTACGTTAACGAAATGTTAAACAACCTTTGTATTAAGTTAAATCCTGTTAAAAATGGAAACTGGCTCCAAACTGAAACGGATAAGCGAGTTCCGATTTATCTTTTTCATAGAGGGAAAGAATATCATAGTTCGCAAAAAGTCCAAAATCTTTATATCCCATTCGAACTGTTCCGAGCACTTGAAAAGGATTGAGATTAAACTTCCCTTTTTCTTTGTTCTTCGTATCACCACCACTTGCTAAATCATATTTATATTTGACGTTCGAGCCAATTCTAACACCACCAATTGCACCAAATGAAAGGTGGAAATTATTATTCTCATTTTTAGATGTATTAATTTGAAAGAGAATCGGAATGTTTAAGGTATTTACACGCAACTGATTTTTGGTAAATCCCGTAAAAAGTGTGGTATCTGTTACACCCCATGTCGAATCGCTATTCGATTGTAAACGCATACGGTCATTATCAAACCCATAACGGCTATTGGTAAAACCTAAACCAGTAACGATACCAAAATAGTCTTTGATAATTCGAATGCGTTGCTCGGCAAAATTCCAACTATATACAAAGGACTGAGACGGATCTGTATTTAAATGTTGTGCATTAAAGTTATTCTGAAAATTGCCGTTCATTGGTAAATTAATACCCACGTCAATTCCTGACCAATAGGTTAAATCCGCGCCGAAACGACCGGCTTTGCCCTCTGAGTCTGGATCATCAATATCAATCATAGTTGTATCATTTCCAACAATGATAATTTGTTTACCACCAAAAGTAATTCGTGTTGTATCGGGTTCTCCTTGCGCCATTGCTATTCCTCCTGAAAGTAATGCTGCGATTATGATTAAAGTTGTTTTCATCTTGTTTAATTTTTAATACACCTCACATTGTACTGCAGTTCACAATATTGATTTGTGTTGGTTATTTGTAGGACGACACTTCGTCCAATTTGTTACAGCTAATTGATTTTATTTTGAAGATTTTTTATGTTCAAATCCAAAGTTTCCTAATTTGAAACTATAGGCAACATAATTATTCGTATTGATATTTCGATCGCGTGTAAATTCAACCTCCTTGTTCACCAAATTCGAAGCCGCTTCGGTTACAATTTTATAGGGTTCTTCTTTTCGAATACTCGCATAAATATCTTCTGTATGCAACATAGGTATCCCGTTCTCGACTGGATCTTTATCCTCATCTTTCACGAGTTCATAGTCCTTTGGTTGCTCGAGGTCATCCAAAGGTGTTGGGTTATTTTTAAGAGCGGCAATGGAATCATTGCTGATTTCATCCCTTTGCTCAACAATGTCCTCATTATTCATAAACTGAATGAGCTCGTCTATTTCTTTTGGTGCAGGTGATTTTTGTTGTTGATTCCGCTCAACTTCCGTTGAAAATTCGGATTTATTACTTTCCGTATCGTCACCGATAAATCCATTTAAAAATTTAGTCTTCACCTGATCATTTACAAATTTAGATTGAGGATCAAGTTTGTTATTTCCAGGTATTCCACCCCAATTGACTGCGAGCGTCACAAGGACTAATCCTACAGCGGCGATTGCGGCGGCGCGTTTAAAGGTCGTCATACTAATCAGTATTCCTCCTTTTTGTTTCAGTCGCTCTTTTTCATCAAAAACAACTGCTAAATCTGGCTTTAGAATTGTGTTTTTATAAGTGGCATGGACAGCCGCCAAATCATTCTTATCGATATAAGACATGAGTTGCGCTTCATGTTTTAAAGAGAGTTGTTTCTCTACACTTGCCACCATCAAATCAGGGAGAGTATTGCGTGTAATAATTAAATCAGCTTCATCAATTTTCAATTCTGCTTTCGTTGCAAAAATGACTGCGTCAGGAAAAAGGGATATATCACCGAAATCCAATTCAAATTCTGATTTCAAT
>JALQVX010000073.1 GCA_023263555.1 Crocinitomix sp. | reverse complement strand
CAAATGAATTAAACGGTATCTTAAAAGAAGAAATCGCCGCATTGCTTGCAGAGAACAATACGGAGGATGTCCACGAATTCATTGTCCCTAAACACGCAGACGGTCCTCATGTAATAATGGTCGTAGGTGTAAATGGCGTTGGAAAAACGACGACAATCGGAAAGCTAGCCAATCAATTTAAACTTGCTGGTAAAAAAGTTGTTCTTGGAGCTGCCGACACATTCAGAGCTGCTGCAGTTGACCAATTGATCATTTGGTCGGAGCGCGTAGGGGTTCAAATTGTGCAACAAGGCATGAATGCAGATCCGGCATCTGTCGCTTTTGACACTTTACAATCAGCAAAAGCACAAAACGCAGATGTAGTTATTATTGATACAGCAGGACGCTTACACAATAAAGTTAACTTAATGAACGAGTTAACGAAGATCAAAAATGTCATGGGTAAAATCGTTCCCAATGCACCGCACGAAATACTTTTAGTACTCGACGGATCAACAGGCCAAAATGCATTCGAGCAAGCCAAACAATTTTCGTTGGCAACCGAAATAAATGCATTAGCCATTACAAAATTAGATGGAACAGCTAAAGGAGGTGTTGTTATAGGTATTTCAGATCAAATGAAGGTTCCTGTCAAATACATTGGTGTTGGAGAAGGTATTGGTGATTTGCAAGTTTTTAATAAAACGGCCTTTGTCGAATCATTATTCGATTAATGCATGCGCATACTTGTTAGTATAATACTCTTACTCTCCACTGTTATTTCTTTTGCTCAATCAGCAAATGATTCAATAGGATGTACCGATATACGCGTTGGACTTTTTTATGTCCTAAATGGAGTAGACACCTGTTTTATTGAACGCACGGAAGACCGTCAGTTTGAATATTGTAACGGAACCGAGGAAGGGCTTGAACTGATTGTGATTTGGCTAAAAAAGGATAAATATATTCTGCGAGACATTCACTATAACCCTACAAATGCACCTAAAGTCATGCGAAATGATGTCGTTATGACAATATTGGAAACATATGCCGATCATCATATCGTACATGTCCAAAAAAAAGGACAAAAAGCATTCAAAATGACAGTTTACTGTCTTAATCGCTAAAGATGAAAACGAAAACATTAAAGAAAAACAAAGTCAATGTAGTAACCCTTGGTTGCTCAAAAAACATATTCGATTCGGAAATCATGATGGCGCAATTAAAAGCCAACAAATTTACGGTGGAACATGAAGCACAGCAAGATGACTCAGAAATTGTTATTATTAATACCTGCGGTTTTATTGATAATGCGAAGCAAGAATCGATTGATACAATTATTCGTTATGCAGATGCAAAGGCCCAAGGCTTAGTTTCTAAAGTGTATGTCACCGGCTGTTTATCTGAACGCTACAAGGAGGAATTACAAGCGGACATTCCAGAAATTGATGGTTATTTTGGTACGAGAGATTTACCACGTCTTTTGAAAACCTTAAAGGCTGATTATAAAAAAGAATTGGTTGGAGAGCGTTTACTAACGACACCATCTCACTACGCTTATTTTAAAATTGCTGAAGGTTGTGATCGCCCTTGCTCATTTTGCGCTATTCCCTTGATGCGAGGAAAACATATCTCCACTCCTATCGATCAATTAGTGAATAATGCGAAGTCACTTGCGAATCAAGGTGTTAAAGAATTAATGTTGATCGCTCAAGACCTTACCTATTATGGTTTGGATATTTACAAGAAACGAAACTTAGCAGAACTGATTGACAAATTAGCTGACATCAACGGAATTGATTGGATTCGTTTACATTATGCGTTCCCATCAGGTTTCCCTATGGATGTTTTAGATGTTATGAAAGATCGTCCTAACGTTTGTAATTATTTAGACATGCCGTTGCAACATGGTTCGACGGCTATGTTAAAAGCTATGAAACGGGGAATTACGCGTGAAAAGACGGAAGATTTAATTGCCAAAATCCGAGACAAAGTGCCGAATGTAGCGTTGAGAACAACCTTAATTTCTGGTTTTCCAGGTGAGACAGATGCTGATTTTCAAGAGATGTACGATTGGGTTGAAAAATCAAGATTCGAACGACTGGGTATCTTCACCTATTCACACGAAGAAAACACGAGTGCTTTTATTCTAAATGATAATGTGCCTGCTGAATTAAAACAAGAGCGAGCTGACATCATAATGGATTTGCAAGCTGGAATTTCTTACGATCTAAACCAAGCTAAGGTTGACCAAACATTTAAGGTCTTAATCGACAAAGCAGAGGGCGAATACTTTATCGGACGAACCGAATTTGATTCACCCGAAGTTGACAACGAAGTACTCGTTAAGATCAATGAGGCAAATCATGCTCGAATTGGAGATTTCGCAAATGTTAAAATTACCGCAGCGGATCATTATGATTTGTACGGAAATATCGTTTAAACTAGTTTAATTTGTGGACATCATTCGATTCGTTTGATCCCTCCTCTTCTTCATCTGTCACATCTTCATAGTCAACAAAATCGTCACTTTCTTGTTGACTTTGTCTAAACTGATCAAATGGATTGGTTCCTGGATTTCCTTCTGAATCACCAAACCCTCCGCCCTGATTAGGTCGATTGATAGGCTGACCAGTTACCAATGCACCCACAACATTTGCGGCATCCCATAAAATGCGAATTAAGAAGAAAAAGGCTATGATGGCGAAGATCCATCCAAACACAGGGGTATTGTATATATTCACAATGGATTCGCTAAACCAATTCACCACACGGTTATTGACCATGTCAGGAAACTGAATACAAAGTGCAAAATAAATGAGCGAGCCCAGAATCAAAAAGCGTTCAACTTTTGGGTCAATTTTAGAACTAAATCTTGCAAACATTGGATTATTTGCTAATTGACTCATCATGGCGCGTCGTTGAAGTTTACTAATCAAATAAAAACCAAGAACCAAGACTCCCAAAATAATTGTCGTTAGTTCATTTAATTCAGGAACGGCAGAGGTCGCATTGCCAACTTTTGGCCGAATAACAACATAATTTGCCGTGGCAGATACCAGCAGGAAGTATTTCACAATGCGCAAACCATAATCTTGAACCTCTCGGTTTCCTTTAAAATCACGTCTCAAAATGTTAACGAGAAACATGATTATGCCCCATAAAAATCCAAAAATTGAAAAGGCTATACCTAAACCAAAAATAAAATCTATAATTTTCATAATCTCTAATCTTCTTTATATTGAACAATTAACGTGCAAACAGCCGCTATTAGATCAAAATCGCGCCAATAAGGACAAATCTGTGACAGCCTGACAGTCTAAAGCTTTGTTTTCACTTTCGCCCACAACTTTAATTGCCAATTTGTATAGCCTGTAGCGACATGATTGCCTTGTTCATCATGCAATAAAATCTCACATTTTAGCAGAATTGAATCCGCATTCTCCAAAGGCGTATAAATCATTTCTTCGAGCCACTCTTCGGTTACTTTGAATTGAGCATAGACGTTTGCCTTAGCTTGATAATGATATTTCATTTCAAGCGACTCCATAATGAGTCGATATTTTTTACTTCCCAATTTCGTCAATAACAAAAACCCAGAAGAAAACTCGGCAGCCGTTGCCATTCCGCAAGCATGAATACCTTTTATATGATTCATGTTTTTGCGCTTATAAGGAATTATCGTCTTAACACTATCTTCCTTAATTTCAACAATCTTTATGCCATGAGGTCGATTAAAAGGAATAAGAAAACCTAACCCAAAATTCAACTTAAAGAGTCCGAACTTACTTTTTTTTGCCGCTTCTATATATTTTTCAAAATTCATTTTCTTGGAGTGTGTTAAGATTGAATCCTCAAAGGAATGCCTAAAAACCCAAATTTCGTCATTCTTCTTCATAAAACAATATTATCTTTACAATCCGTTCATAAAAGACAGAAATGAAAAAAATAATCGCTACACTCCTTCTTATATTCTCATTAAACTTCAATGCTTCTGCTGTTGAAGGCATGTGGATTCCTTCTCTAATTGACATGTTCTACTCGGATATGAAAACCTACGGTTTAAAATTATCAGCTGAAGATATTTACGCGACCAATCAAGCGAGTTTAAAGGATGCAATTGTGCAATTTAATGGTGGGTGTACAGCTGAAATCGTCTCAAATGAAAGTCTACTCTTAACGAACCACCATTGCGGATTACACGCCATCCAAAAACACTCGACGATTGAACATGATTATATTACTGACGGATTTTGGTCTAAAAATCATGCGGAGGAATTACCGTGTCCATGGTTAAGAGTCACCTTTGTAAAAGAAATTAGAGATGTAACAGAAGCCGTTTTAACGGGTGATGACAACTCAGCAAGTATGCAAGAGCGCATCAAAGCACTCGAAGAAGTAAATTCAAAAGGTACGGTTACAGCTAAAATAAAACCGTTTAATTTAGGCAATCAGTATTATATGCTAATCACTGAAGATTTCAATGATATCCGACTTGTCGGTGCACCGCCTTCAGCCATTGGTAAATTTGGCGGAGATACTGATAATTGGGTATGGCCGCGTCATACAGGTGATTTTTCGGTCTTCAGGATTTACGCGAATAAGAAGAATGAGTCGGCTCCTTACAGTGAAGATAACATTCCGTATACACCAATAAAATCATTACCCATTAGCCTTAAACCAAAACAAGTTGGCGATTTCACAATGGTCTATGGTTTTCCGGGGTCTACGGATCAGCACTACTCTTCCACTAAATTGAAATTCTACATGGAAAAGGAACGGCCAGCTCGAATTGACATGCGTCAAAAAACCATGGATATCATGAAGCCCGCTATGGAAAACAATGATACCATTCGGATTCAATACACGTCAAAACAAGCGAGCCTCGCAAATGCTTGGAAAAAATGGATTGGTCAAATTGGAGGTTTGCGTGATTTGCATGCGCTGGATAAAAAACTAGCTTTTGAAGAGGAATATATGGCGCGAGCTGCTGAAAAAACGGAATGGAAATCGACCTATTTTGCGAGTATTCAATCACTCAATAAATTACAAGAAGAAAATTCAAAATATGAATTCGCGAGAGCTCTTTTTATTGAATATTTTTATGCCGGTCCTGAGTTTATGGAATATGTGCTTGAATTCGCATCTATTGCCAATAACTACGATAAATTAGTCGCTGAGGGAACATTAGAAGATGAAATAAAACGACTACAAAGCGCTCAAGAAGGATTTTTTGCAAATTATAATTTAGCGCTCGATCAAGCTATTTTTAATCGCTTAACTCCTCTTTATCTTCATTATGTTGATGCAGATCTCTTACCTGCACATTTGGATGAAACCTGGGCACAAAGTGGCGCGAAACTCTATTCCAAATCACTTTTGTTAAATCCTGATAAATTGTCTGCTGCTTTAGCTAAATTCAGTAAAAAAACAGCAAAAAAAATAGCCCAAGATCCGGCTTATCTCTACGCAATGAGTATTTACAAGGCTTATTTTGCGAATGTAGCTGACCATTATAAAAAGTTCGTGCAAGAAGAACAACGTTTGATGAAGATCTATGTTGAAGGACTATTGGTCATGTTCCCAGAACGCAAATCATGGGCAGATGCTAACTCAACCTTGCGCATTGCTTACGGACGATTAGAAGGTTCGTCTCCGAAAGATGGGATGACCTATGATCATTACACCACAATAGATGGTATAATGCAAAAGTATGACCCGAACAATCCTGACTTTGAATTGACAGATCGATTTATAGAACTCTACAAGACGGGAGATTTTGGTGATTACGCGCAAGATGGAGAATTATGGATTTGCTTCACCGCTTCTAATCATACGACTGGGGGAAATTCTGGAAGTCCCGTGATAGATGCTGAAGGAAGTTTAATGGGAATTAATTTTGATCGCAGTTGGGAAAGTACTATGAGCGATTTTATGTTTGATGAATCGCGTTGTCGCAATATTGTCGTGGACATTCGCTATGTGCTGTGGGTGATCGATAAATATGGTGAAGCAGGTCATTTGATTGATGAAATGACATTTGTTCGCTAAAGATGAAGATAAATAGGGTTTCAATCTTTATAGGACTGTTCATCCTAAGTGTAATTGGATGCGACAAACCTGCACCAGCTCCTCTTCCAACGGCTAATTTTTTTGTGGTCAACAATGGATGTGTAGCACCTTGTTCTCTCTTTTTTTATGATGCTTCTGAAAATGCTGTTAAATGGGAATGGCACTTTGGCAACGGTTCGACTTCTACATTAGAAAATGATACGATCCTATTTGCGCTAAATGGCACATACGAAACATGGTTAAATGTATGGAATTCGGACGGAGTGAAAGACTCTATTCACAAAACAATTCACTTAAACTAAAAAAGGACCCTTTCTGCAACAAAAAAAAGAGTCCCATTTTTTCGCATCTTCGTAACGCTAACATTACTAGAAACGACAGATGGTGTGATATCCGCTTAATCAAATTTAAGTGCAATTGCCGAATTAAATAGACAAAAATAAACCAGGATTTCTTAATAATATACAATTCAACGGAGATTATTTTGTAAGTTAAACAACGCCTATACGTCAAATGATAATGAAAAAATATTTGGATACAATTAAAGCTTTATTAGCCGAAAACAAAACAACGGGAACGAATCATAGTGAAGCTATGCTTCACTATTCAAACATGAATTTAAAACGCTTAGAACGTTGGCTGGCGAAGGGAGAATTAAGTCCCGAAACAATTTTAGCTATCCAATCCGTTACTAAACCTCAAAGATGGGTTGTGTTAACTGAAGCTTGGTGCGGAGATGCCGCTCATTCTATTGGTTTTATTGCTAAAATGGCAGCAATTAACCCATTAATTTCATTCGAATGGAAATGGCGAGATGAAAACCTCGATTTAATGGATCAGTTTTTGACTAATGGCGGTCGATCAATACCCAAATTAATCGTTTATAATACAGCAGGTGAAGTGTTGTTTGATTGGGGCCCTCGGCCGGAGGCTATCCAATTGGCTTACCTTCAATTGAAGGCTGAAAACAAACCATACGAAGAAATTAGTGTGGAACTACAGAAATTGTACAATGCCGATAAAGGTCGTGCAATTCAATTAGAAATAATAGCCAAGCTATCTGTTAAGGACTAAATCACTCAACGTTAGCGTCAATTGTAATGGTTGTATCAATAGACTCATTCTCACGATCTTCTTCTTCTTCGTCAGCGATTTGAGCAAGCACAAATGCCATTAAAACGATCAAAAGAAGAACTAAAAATGCTTTTTTATCCCTGTAAAGGGGCACTTTAGGTTTTTTCGTCAGCCTGTCGTATTCATGCGATAATTGCCTAAAGTTTTTATACTTTGCAATAGTCTCTGAGGACGGGACCTTCGGCTCTTGTTCGTTATTTATTTTATACTCTTTCATTTGGTGTCCCACCCTTTCTTTATTCGGTCTAAAATACGATATAACCGCATTTTTGCATTCGCTTCTGTTATCGTATAAAATTCGGCAATCTCTTTAAAGGAATACCCCATGAAAAAACGTAAGTCAATAATCTCCGTTTGTTCAGCTGTCAACTTATTTAAGGCTTGAACTAACTTTAATTGTGCGTTCGGATCCTCTATACCCTGCAAAGAAATTTCTTCCATAATCACTTGTACATCCTTTTCTTGGATCTCCACCGTGATATTTTTTTTTGATTTTCTAAAGTACAAATTTACCTCATTTGAAGCAATACGATACAACCAAGCCGAAAAAGGCGCCCCTCTGTTCTCATACTTTTGGATGTTAAACATTGCCTTTAGCATAGCCTCCTGACAGATGTCTCCAGCAATAGCTTCGTCCTGAACACGCTTATAGATAAAGAGATAAATCGGTTCAAAATATTTTTCGTAAATAATACCAAAAGCATTTCGATCCTTTTTTACCAACAACAGTAATTCTTGGTCTTCTTTCCCTATTTCAGTGGTTATACCCAACGGTTTGACTTACGTTCTTTACCCTTTAATTCAAAATAAAACAAAAGTAACGCCTTATTCTATAATTTCTGTCCTAACGCATCAATCACCTCCAAGATCGACTGGTATGTATTGGATCTAACTTCATCAAATTCTGAGGGTGAAATATATTTCACCTCCGTGATTCCTTCCTCATTTTGAGGCACAAGCACGGTTTTTGTTTCCCCTTCATTCAAGAGATACCAATAAGTTCTTTTCAGCACCTGCCCCCCTTTATGTGGATAGGTATGCCAAGTATTCAGTAAATGACAGACAATAATCGGCTCAATCAGTCCACACTCTTCTTCAATTTCTCGAACTGCCGCAATTTCGGGTGTTTCATTTTTTTCCAATTTTCCTTTTGGAATATCCCAGACACCATTTCGTTTAATAAATAAAAAAGCATCTCCCTTTCGAACCATTCCTCCAGCAGCCTCAATATACTTGTGTGATTCAAATACTTGATGAAAATCATCCTCGTTTTTGAGGTCAATTCGAAGTGAATCATCTTCGTTTTTCAAAAAAAGATGAATCCTTTGCCAAATCAACGCTGGTTCAAAAAGAAGGGAAGATTGTGAATTAAAATGAAAGAATATGGGTTTATTTTCGATAAAAACTTTATACATTTGCGCCTATGATTTTAAATAAGGATAAGGCCTTAAAAATAGCGGATTTTTTGTTAAAAATCAAAGCCGTTAAACTTAATCCGAGCGAACCATTCATTTGGTCGAGCGGATGGCACTCACCAATCTATTGCGATAATCGTAAAACATTATCCTTTCCTTCTATTCGCACCGCAATTCGCCAAACGTTTTCTGAACAAATTAAGCAAGAATTTGGTTCAGTTGATGTAATTGCAGGCGTTGCTACCGGGGGAATTGCTATTGGAGCGTTAGTTGCCGAAGAAATGGGCTTACCATTTATATACGTTCGTTCTTCTGCAAAAGGTCACGGCTTAGGAAATCAAATTGAAGGTGAGTACCACTCTGGTCAGCGCGTGGTAGTAATCGAAGATTTGATCTCTACAGGAGGATCAAGTCTGAAAGCTGTTGAAGCTTTGCGTGAGGCAAAGTGCAATGTACTGGGCTTGGCTGCTATTTTTTCCTATGGGTTCAAGCTAGCGGAAGATAATTTTGAAACGGCAAAATGTCCTTATTTTACGTTGAGTAATTACGATCTTTTGATCGAGCAAGCTGTGCGTGAAAATTATATTTCTGAAAAAGACTTAGAATCACTTAATCGTTGGAAAATAAACCCTGAAAATTGGAAAAAATAATGTCGACAAAAATTGAAAGTAACAAAGTAACCATAAATGCTGATCAATCTACTGTTTTCACGTTTTTGACCGATTTCAACAATATTAAATTACTTTTACCTCAGGAAAAAATTTCTGATTGGAGTGCAACGACTGATCAATGCTCATTTAAAATTCAGAATGCCGCGATCATTCCTTTAGTTAAAGAAAGCGTTCATCCTTCTACAAAAATTAATATTACATCAGGAGAAAAAGCTCCTTTCCCTTTTAAATTAGAGGTTTTTATCGAGGCAATAGAAGGTTCTGATACATGTTTGGCTTATTTTAATTTCGAGGGAGAAATTAACGCATTTCTTAAGATGATGGTCGTTAAGCCATTGACGAACTTATTTAACTACATGGCTGATCGCCTACAGTCCGTCCACGCTGACTAAATTGTTGGTAAAAATTTAAGCTCTTTTAAATCATAATAGCTCAGCCCTTCTTCTCTTTCAATAACTAATCTTCCTCGCTCATCTATGCCCTTTATTTTACCTTGAAATGAACCCTTTACGTCTTCGTAATTACACCAAACATCCATACGATACAACTGCTTATAATAGAGTTTCAATAACAGTTTAAAATTGGATTGCATCAGGATATCTACGTAGAAATCGAGCATACCAAAATAATGCATAAAGAGTTTGTTCAATTCAATTTCTCGCCCAAGAATTAATGACATTGATGTTCCTCTAATTCCCGCTGGAAAAAAAAGTTGATTCACATTTAATCCAACACCAGCGACCGAACTTTTTATCAACTTTCCTTGCAATTGATTTTCAACTAAAATTCCAGCAATTTTTGTGTCCTGAACAAAAATATCATTTGGCCATTTTATAGCATTCATGATACCAAAATCAGCTAGTGTTCGCGATACAGCCAGAGCAACTGCAATATTTAGGTAATAAGCATAAGAAATTTGAATATCTGGATAGATGATGGTCGATAGAATTAAATTCTTTTCAGGTTCAGAATACCAAGTGTTTCCGCGCTGTCCTTTGCCAAAATCCTGCCTTTTTGTCAGAATTGTCGTGCCATTAGCCACATTTGTCGTCTTTATTAAGTTGGCAGCATAATTGTTCGTAGAGTCTACGGCGTCTAAATGGATAAAGTTTGATTCAAATCGCTGATAATTCATAACTAATTTTTAATTGACCGCCATGAATTAATGTGGTGGTATTGATTTGAAAGAATTATTGAGCGAAAAAAAGGAAAACTCATGAAACAAAAGTGCCAATTATAAATTTAAATAAAACAAAAAACTTAATTTTGTTCAACAAAAAAATACAGATGCTAAAAACCCTCGAGGAAACTGAATACAACGCTCAACTATTAATCGATACCATTATAGATGGAATTCATGATGTTAAAGGGAAAGATGTTGTTGTTCTCAATTTATCCGAACTTCCGAATGCAGTTGCAGACTTTTTTATTATTTGCAGTGGCGACTCAAGTACTCAGGTAGAATCAATCGCACAATCAATCGTTAGAAAAACACGATCAGATTTGAAAGAAAAACCGTGGCACGAAGAAGGAGCAAGAAATGCCGAATGGGTATTATTAGATTATGTAAATGTTGTCGTACACGTTTTTTATAAAGGTGTGCGCGATTTTTACAATTTGGAAAGCCTATGGGCAGATGCTGAACGAATTGACATTCCAAACATTGATTAATTATTGATATGAGCGAAAACACGGATAGTAAAGGAAAGAAAAAAGGGTTTAATGCATATTGGATTTATGCCATTATCGCCGTTCTTCTTATAGCATTTAATCTATTCTCTTTAAAACCTCAAACTGTAGAGGTGAGTGAAGCAGAATTCTACGATTTAGCTGAAAAAGGATACGTAGAGAGTATAAACATTATTAAAAATGAAGGTTTTGCTGAGATCTTTTTAGATCAGGAAGATATTGATGCTGTCAAAAAGACGGACTCTACTAAATTTAAAGACCTGAGAAAAAGTGAAGCAGCGCCAGGAACGAAAACACCAGAGCTTACGCTAACATTCACGATTCTTGAAAACTTTGACAAGGAGTTGAAGACCTTTCACGATACACTTGTTGAGCAAAAAGGCCCAAAGTTCAACTTTAAAATTAACGTTGAGGAACGTCCTGATTGGGCTGGAGGATTACTGAGTTGGCTATTGTTCCCGATCATTATCCTGGTATTCTGGCTTGTGATCATGCGCAGAATGTCTGGTGGTGGAGGAGCTGCCGGTGGAAGCAATATATTCAGCATAGGAAAATCACGCGCTACCGTATTTGAAAAGGGGAAAGGAACGAATACAACATTTAAAGATGTTGCCGGTTTAGAAGGCGCAAAAGAAGAAATCGAAGAAATTGTCGACTTCTTGAAAAACCCTAAAAAATATACTGAGCTTGGTGCTAAAATTCCGAAAGGCGCATTATTAGTTGGCCCTCCAGGTACCGGTAAAACCTTATTAGCGAAAGCTGTAGCAGGTGAAGCTAAAGTTCCATTCTTCTCACTTTCTGGGTCTGACTTTGTCGAGATGTTTGTTGGGGTTGGTGCTTCTCGAGTTCGTGATTTATTTAAACAAGCGAAAGAAAAGGCTCCTTCGATTATCTTTATTGATGAAATTGATGCGATTGGACGTGCAAGAGGGAAAAATGCCAATATGGGTTCTAATGATGAACGTGAGAATACCTTGAATCAGTTGCTAACTGAAATGGATGGTTTTGGAACGAATAGCGGCGTTATTATTTTAGCAGCTACGAACCGTGCAGATGTATTAGACTCTGCTTTAATGCGTGCCGGTCGTTTTGATCGCCAAATTTATGTTGACATGCCAGATGTAAATGAAAGAAAAGAAATTTTTAAAGTTCATCTTAAACCCCTAAAATTAGCGACTGATTTGGACATTGATTTCTTAGCAAAACAAACACCTGGATTTTCTGGTGCGGATATTGCAAATATTTGTAATGAAGCAGCCCTTATTGCAGCGAGAAAGAAAAAGAAACAGGTTGAAAAACAAGATTTCCTAGATGCAGTAGATCGAATTGTGGGTGGATTAGAAAAGAAAAACAAAATCATTACACCGCAAGAAAAGAAAACGATTGCTTTCCATGAAGCAGGTCACGCAACCACGTCTTGGTTACTTGAACACGCTTCTCCTTTGGTGAAAGTTACTATCGTTCCACGCGGTCGCTCTTTAGGAGCTGCTTGGTACTTGCCTGAAGAACGTCAAATAACGACAACAGAACAATTGTTAGACGAAATGTGTTCGGCTTTAGGTGGACGTGCGGCAGAATCGATTATGTTTGGTAAAATATCGACAGGTGCGCTTAGTGATCTTGAAAAAGTAACGAAACAAGCCTACGCCATGGTATCCATCTATGGTTTAAGTGAAAAATTAGGGAATATAAGTTATTACGATTCTCAAGGTCAATCTGCCTTTGTTAAACCTTATTCGGAAGAACGTTCGAAGTTAATTGATGACGAAGTTTCTAAAATGATCGAAGCACAGTATCAACGTGCTATCCAAATCTTATCAGAAAATAAAGACAAATTAATTCTATTAGCTGAAAAGTTATTGGAAAAAGAAGTTATCTTTAAAGACAACCTGGTCGAGATTTTTGGAAACAGAGCATGGGATAATGAAATTGTAACAGATATCATCCACGACAAAATTGAATCTAATATTCAACTTGAAAAGGAAGAAACAGAGACAGAAGAATTAACACGTGAGTCGGATTCAGACAATGTTGATAATACAACAGAAAATGAGGATCAATCGACCGAAAACAATGAAGATGGAAGGTAAAAAATCAGTTTATACAACAACAGAAGAATATAAAGCGCTCCTGATTCAGGGAGCGCTAGAATCTGTAGGTATTGAAGTCGTATTACTTAATCAACACGACTCTACAATCAATACTTTCGGTCAACTCGAATTATTTGTTCGTCCAGATCAATACGACGAAGCACTAGCGATCATTGAGCAGAACAATTCATGAGTAATTTAGCACAACGAGCGCTTACTGGAACCGTATTTGTTCTAGCTATTGTCGCTGCTATTATTTTTAAAAGCTGGATTTTTCATTTAGTTTTTGGAACGATAGCTGTGCTTGGATTACACGAATTTTACACGCTATTTAAAGGCTCTAAATACAGTCCGCATGCTACATTCGGAATTATCTCGGGAATCTTCATCTATTCATTTGGTGTGTTTTCGATTTACAAACCAGAAGTGCTAAATTGGTTGAT
>JALQVX010000369.1 GCA_023263555.1 Crocinitomix sp. | reverse complement strand
GAAAATATTCACGGTATAATCTACCCATCCACCAAGCCCTAATTCAACATCTTGCAAAAAAAACTTCCAACGATTATCAGCCGATTGTAACCGCGCAATTTTAATATTATTATAGATCCAATCAATATTTCCGATCCAGTTTTCAGCCGCGATATAATCTGCAAAATTGTCAAGATCTATTTTTTCATCACTCAAGGTTAAAAAATCATCTGTTAGAGGTCCGTAACTCGTTACAAAATCTCGCATCTCATAAAATGATTCATTAGATCCTTTGACTGTACGTAAATCCCCTGGGCCATAAAAATAACTCACAGAAAGCAAGTCTAATGAATCAGGATGATTACCATAATTTGATTCAAAATAATTTTCATTTGCTTTTTCTCTAATCTCATAAACACCAAAATATTCGCCATTCACAAAAACAATCGCTGGCGAATAGGCTTGGGAGTTTGCGTGAGTTTCTTGTGTCATTCGCATATACGTCGCGTCTTTTTGGGGATAAGCATTCCAAAAATTGCTTCCATTTCGAAGATAAAAAGCATGGTATTCGTTGATAAAACTTTTAGCGGGAATCATTGGGTAATTAACCGGCTGACCTTCTCCTAATAAGTTGTGTCCAGGCTCAATTGTAACACTGTGTTGTGGATTTGATCGGCTTCCTCCTGCACCTCCATCTGGTTTCATGGACGCACGCGATTCAAATTGTTTGGTCCCGTCGGAATCAAAATATTCGATTACACATGGCTTTCGCCAATCTGTCCACCAATTGTCAAAAATTCCATCAAAACCGTATAAATTTTCAGGCGCTGTCGAAATTGAAATCACAGGAAGTGTAAAATCTTCCATAATTAAAAATGATTCTGTGTCAACGCGGCTTGGCAAATAGGTTTCATCACTCGAAATGCAAACTGCCTTCAATACGGTTGTTGAAGAAATGAGAATTGGACCCGAATAGATTGCTGCGGCTTCGGTTGGTATTTCGCCATCAAGCGTATAATAAATAATTCCTCCTGTTTCAGAATTGTTCTGAATCGTAACATTGATAGCAGTTGGATATTGACCACCGGATACGTTAATTTTAGGAGCGTTTTCAAATGTTGTATAGGCAATTGCTGTATTATTTGAACTTCCAATTGTTGGTGTCGTAAACAGCTTAAAACTTGAGGTACCATCCAAAAATTTACCCGCGGACATATCAGGATCTAAATCGGGAATTTCAAGCGAATCAATAATATTGCCCAAGGGATCACTCAAATAAACCGTTTCTCCCATTGGTGATAAACCAAAATTAGTGCTTAGGAAAGCTGATTCGACATAAGGAATAAAATAAGGATGTGTTGTCCCACCATAATAAAGTTCTTCATTGTTAAACCCAAATGTCAAAAAAGGGATTAAGGATAAGTCAGATGATTCAGGGAAAGAATTGTGAACCTGAATTGCCAACACATTTGCTCCAGGAACTAAAACCGCATGTAAGAGTTCTGGATCTATAGAAAATGAAGTCGGTGCTCCTCCTAAGTATATCGCTGCTTCATGATCAAACGCTCCTTCGTTCCACGCCGGAGGCAATCCAACCAATCCACTTCTCGCAATCTCAACGCCATTAAGATAGGCCACAAAACCATCATCAAAATCCACATCCAATAAAGCAGCGACAATAGCCGTTGGATCTGAAACATTGATTATTCGTCTTACATAGACCGAATTTAACGGACTGGCCAATGTCGTTACATCATCTCCGTCTCCATAACCTATTCCGAGTGATGCGTCTGTCCAACCTATCGTGCTATAATCTAATGTGTTCCAGTTAGAAGGAAGATCTGCCACGGGTACAATATATTTCCATGTATCAGCTGGATAAATTGCCGTTTCCCAATGATTTATGGTGTTAAAATTGCTTTGTCCTGTTGCTAAAACAGTTAAAAATTCTCCCGATAACATGGCGCCTCCAATAAATGTCCATTTGGACAACGCATCACGATCGTCGGAAAGAGAATATCCTTCTAAATTTATAGCTTCATTCGTAAACAGTTCTATCCAATCGGGTCTGGAACCATCTGGTAAAACTAAAGTGGATTGATTTGCGTTTGACGCTTCGTTTATTGTTAGTTGACCCTGAGCGATTTGCGCAAGGATTATGAACACGAAAAGACTTCCTATTTTTGCCATTTCGCTAAATTAATAATTCCTTGCAATTTTAACTCAAGTTGTTTAAAATGTTAAAAAATAGTTACGCGGAGTTTTTATTCTAAGACAAAAAACACGGAATTTTTCTTGCAGCAATTCGCTTCAATGTTCGTTATTTTAAGCAAAACACTTCTTTTCCAAAGGTGAAAGCTTTTTAGCGAATGATTTATTGAAGAAGTTAAGGTTGCAAAAACAAATGACAGATTATTTTTCAACTACACCAATCCATCCGTCAGCAGAAGGATACTCAGTACTTTATACTCAGCTCTTTATACTCAATACTTTATAATCAGTACTTTATACCCCACAATCCATACTAAACATTAAAATGCAATTTGTATCCTACTATTCACTACCACGATTTTTTCAGAATCCTCGTAGTTTTCCATAAGCCGCAAAACTTCTTTTACTTTCCCTTTTGCTGGCGACCATGTGGCTGGTAAACCTCTTATAATCGACTGGATAGGCACACTTAACGTTTTAATTTGATCGTCTGAGCCATTAATGGTAATCTCGCCAATTTCCCCTGTCGTATAAACCTCAATTGACAAGGTAAAGCCAGATTTGGAGATGTTTGCGGTGGATCGATTTTCGGCTAATGAATCGAGAATTGTCTGCTTTACAAACGCGATACTTGTTTCGTGATCTTGAAATTTTTCAGGATTGTATCGTGCCTGGACTGTAACGTTTTTTGCAAATTTTGGCGACCAATAGGCAAGATCATGATCACGATCAACAAAAAGAGCGGATTTAATTTTGGCTGCGTATGAAGCATTGTTTTTATGCGCAATGGCCCAACTAATATATGGTTCGAGACTTTTATCTGCATTTTGTTTCGCACCAAAAAAACCAGCATAAAGGATCATTTCGTGTTCTTGTTGCGTAAAGTAATTATTCCAAAGTAGATCCACTTCAGAAACTCCTCCTGGATAATCGTTTAAGGACAAAGTAGATTTCTGATAATCATTTCCAGATAAAAATGGGTTTGCACGATAGCTTTTAGAAACGCGATCCATTGATACATCATCATCCCAAAGACGTTCACCTTTTGTTGAATTTAGATAAGGAAAAAATTTTAGACTCCACCCGGACGTGTAAAAGCCATTATATTCTGAGGCGTATTTATAGATGTCTTTCCAAAAAGGGACGTTAATATTACCTTTTGAAGTCGCTATGAATTCATTGATTATCGGAATTAATTCATTTTTCCAAAAAGTCAGATTAAGTTCGTCTAAAAGGGTTAATTTGTTTAGGATCGACTCCCAATCTGAAGTGGTTCCGCGCAAGGTAATGTTTGGTATACCACAGCCACTTTCACCGATATATTCAAAGGCTTCTTTATAAACTTCTAATAAGGTAATTTGATAGGCGGTGGTTTGTTCATCTGTTGTCGTCGAAAAATGTGGAACAAAAAAGGCATAAAAATTTTGTCGCGTGTATTTCTTTGTTTGTTTTGATAAATCTGCGATTAAGCCCGCCCACTCTTCGGATTTTCCTGTGATTAAACTATCGTTTCGTGCGGTTAATTTATCAGGTTTGTCATCCTTAAAAATAACGGATTTCAATTCGTCAAAATGCTCGTTTACATGAATTGAAACACCTTGACAAATCGTCAACCAAATAACGTCTGGGCTCAAAACGAGCGGGCGGTGTTGATCATAACAGATATGGATAGTCTCCATAAAACCATTGTTGTTGGCTGGAGTAATACTGTCGCTTGCATGACGGGTTGGAAAATAATCAATTTCTTTTTTCAATTTCCATTGAATGATCTCCTTCATTGGATAAACAGAAAGGAAAGTTGTGGCCGTTTCAACTGAATCCACTGCAAAAGTGATGGAATCCGACATGTTTATAATGTATTGATTGTTAACACCGGATTTGGATACGTTCTGCTTATTCACATTCGAACTTGACACTCGATTTGCGCACGCCAAAAGACTCATGCTAAAAATGATGAAGACGCTTATTTTCATGTGCCTCAAGTTATGAAAAAAAGGGATTACGGTGTAAAACTTTCCGAACCGAATTCAGTGAAAGAGATAAATTCTTACAAAGAATAAATTATCCACCAAACACCTTCTTCAACAAATCACTCACCCGTGCAGCTGGATTTTCACGAATTTCTTTTTCTTGTTTAGCGATCTGTACAAAAAGCCCGTCGATTGCTTTGTTGGTAGCATAAACTTCCAAATCTGGATCTACTTTTTCCACCATTGGAATTTTATTGTACGTTGTAAAAAGCGTTGTCCAATGTTTTGTCGAGCCAACTTTGTCCAATGAAACTTTTATAACGGGCTTAAATTTATCGAATAAGGAAGTGCGCGTTGACTTTTCCAAGAAAGTCGTTGCTGCATTGTTTTCACCTTTAAGGATGCCCATAGCATCTGTCAAACTCATGCCTTTAATTGCGTTTACGAAAATATCTTTTGCACCAGTTGCTGCGTCTTCTGCCGCTCGGTTAATCGATTCGATCGCGTCATCTACTTTTTGACCCTGCCCCATTTTACGCAATTTTTCTTCAACTTCTCTCGCTTCTGCGGGCAAAGGAATTTTAATGGACAAATCTTTAAAATAACCATCAGGCTTTGAAAGTTGTGCCACCCCTCTTTCGACACCATTTGTCAATGCCTCTTTCAGACCTGCAGCCACTTCGTCTTCGGATAGGTTTGCACTTGCACCGCCCACTTTTTCAGTTGCCTTCTTTTTAAGGTCGTTTAGCGTTTGTGCTTCAGTGAGTGTAGCCGTAATTAAAAATGCGCCAAGCGCGATATATTTTATGTTTTTCATTTTCTATTTTTTAAAGTAGTACAGCAAATATCATTCCCAATAATGCACAGTAAAAATATTAACGGGGCACTTCATCCAACCAAATTAATTTCAATGTTTTTGGCAATAGATCGAGGATATAGGTATGTTCTAATGTTTCGGCAATAATTAATGGTTCTTCAATGTCATATGAAATAACCGACCAAAAATATTCCAGTTCCGCAACAGTTGCTTTTCGCAATTTTATATTTTTTCCTTCAACCTCAGTGCGAATTTGATTCCATATTTTCTTCGAATCTTCTATGGACTGCGTCAATTTTGCTTTCAAGACATTTTGGTCCACATGCAATGAAACGTTTCCACCTTCAATTTTTGATAAAGCATCCAGTTTCCCTATTCTCGTCCAAAGAACGGGTCCTACAAACATCAAGCGATCGCATAATGAATAGTTTGGTTTTTCTGTCAGCTCTGCATGTACTAATTCTTTCGCGCGCAAGTATAATTTAGGTTTACAATATTTATAAGCAACTCTGGCGGGTATTTCTATTTTTTCTTTTTGCGCAAAAGATGGTACACTGAATCCGATTAGAAATAGGAGGAGAATATGTTTCATAAAAAAGTAGTGAGTTAAAAATTTTAAGTACACAATATACAAAGTTTATCCTTGGAAATTGGCAGTAGCTAACTCATGCAGGACTAATAAATAAATTTTTTTTGTGATGATTTTTTAATCTTTAATCAGATCAATGATCCAATTATAGTTCTTCATTCGGCTCATCTGGCGTTTCCAAAATGAGTTGCATAAAAACCAAATCCAGCCATTTGCCAAATTTATAGCCTACTTCTTTTAAGTTTCCAACCTCTTTAAATCCAAATTTGCGGTGAAAATCAATGCTTAACTCATTTTCAGCATCTATTCCACCAATGAGTGCATGTAATTGCGCTTCTTCAGCCACCTGAATAATATGCTTCATTAAGTGATTGGCAATTCCTTTTTGACGGTGATTTGGATGCACATAAATGGAATGTTCAACAGTATATTTATAGGCAGGACGAGTGCGAAAAGTGCCGTAGGTGACAAAACCTGTTACTGTTTTGTTTTCGTCAGTAGAAACAAACACAGGAAAGTTATTTTGTTGTTTTTCTAGAAACCAATCCATCATCATTTTGGGCGAATAAGGGTTGTAACTATAAACAGCCGTGGTATGCTTGATGGCGTGATTGAAAATTTCCAAAATCACACCAAGGTCTTGCTCAGTGGCTCGACGAATTATGATGAGGTCAGTCATTATTTCGCAAACAATTGATTCATATCTTTAAACGCTTTGAATTCCAAGGCATTTCCGTCTGGATCCATAAAAAAAAGCGTAGCCTGTTCGCCCACCTCACCTTTGAAACGAATATAAGGTTCAATGACAAATTGAATGGCATGCGTTTTTAAGCGATCTGCAAAAACATGCCAATCGTCCCAATCTAACACAACGCCAAAATGTGGTACAGGAACCTCTTTGCCGTCAACAGGATTGGATGGAGCTGATTTTTTTGTTTCAGGCTCTGGAACTTTATGGATCACAAATTGATGCCCAAAAAAATCAAAATCGACCCAATGATTGGAACTTCGACCTTCTTCGCACCCTAAAATTTCTCGGTAAAAGTGACGACACTTCTCAAGATCATAAACGGGTACGGCCAAATGAAAGGGGTTTAATTTTTTCATATTTCACAGCATAATTTATGCGAATACCGAAGGTAAGGAATTAATATTAGAATAATTTGATTCCGATTCGAATCCCAAGATGAGCCTTGGCATAAAAACTTTTACCGCTGCGGTGAATCCACTCGTGCGGTGACCAATCTGAATAAAAATTCAGGTTGGCCATCTGTTCGTTCGTTATGCCCGTTTTAACTTGCTGATAGCGCAATCCAATGCCTAAGTAAGGATTAACAACCAACCGTTTAGAATTGACAAATAGGATGCCGTATCGCACCGAAAGGTCTTGAAATTCCTTATCGACTTCATATACACTAAAGGTGGTTAGATCATTTACAGGACCAATAGGGTCGGCTCTTGTATACGATTGATTGCCGTGCATGTACTGTAGCGAAATAGAGTGTTTTGAATCGGATTTGCTTGTCCAAAAATAGTATTTCAATTCACCAAGAACGGTTGTTCCTTTCTGATAATAATTATTTGCAATTAAAGAATTCGGAAGGTATTTACCAACTTCCCCGTAAAAGCTAAAGCGGTCTGTTAGTGATAGTTCTGCACCAAAATTCGCTGAGGTACCGTGATAAAACTCAATTAAATGTCCGGGGGAAATCGTTAGCACTAGTTTATGCGCTTCATTTTCCACCTGTCCGAAAGACTGATTGATAGAGAGTAGGAGAGCCAGAATCAAACTATTTACGTTCACAAAACGGGGAGTTTTCATTACGACAACAAAAATTAAGCCAAGCAACGAATAGTTTTTGGACAAACAAAAAAAGGGAGCTTTTGGCTCCCTTTCATTTCGTTAAGTTCCGATTAAAATGAGTATCCGATCGAAAAGTTTAAAATTTTCATGTAAGGGAAAGCGTGTTTTGCAATAATTTCAATATTGTTTGAAGAATAACTTGTTGAAGCGCTTACGCCAAACTGATCCAATGTTTCAGATTCGTCTATCAAGAATTGATTTACATCCGCATCTATTTGCGCATAATCAACATTTCCTGTCGAGTTTGATCCGTCTAGGGTGATTTTATTTTTTCCACCCCCTATGCCAAGCCACATAATATCAATTGTAAATCCATTGTCTAGCACCCATTGATTTCCAATACCAAGTCCTGCCCCAAGGAACAAGAAATTAGCATTTACTTCACCACCGTGTTTGATACTAGGATCACTAGAGTCTGGAAAGTCAAAACCAAAGGGTTTCATTTTTCCTGCTTGTAAACCAAAGTAAGGAGCAAGATAGAATCCTTTAAGCGCTTCTTTTTTTGGAAAATATCTAAATTGAATGGATGCACCGTAAGAGACAACTTTTGTGTTAAAGATGTCTGAGTTTACACCATTTGAGTCTAATAAATCACCCAACATGTTTGTCGCGATTCCATTGAATGGAACAGCTTTTCTTGAACTTAGGTTCACTCTAAAGTTTGCAGAAAAGGCATCTGTGAGTTTACGTTCATAATTGACACCAAAATTATTGGTGAGTACCATTGCCGGTGATAAGGTTAATTTGACAGAATTGTCTTGTGCATGTCCTAAAAAGGGCAATGCAATTAAAACGGTTAAGAAGATTTTTTTCATGATTCGGTATGATTTTTTTTGAAAGATATGAAAATCCATGACACACGAATCTATTTATAGAAACAAGTTGAATGAAAAGAATATGACGTTGACCTAAGGCATTTTATTTTCTTTTTTGAGATGATCGGAAAACACCGTATCTACCCATGATTTCCCCCATTCATCTAACTCTTTTTGTGACCAGAGTTCGGGATAGAATACCCGTCTTTGAAAGTGAGGGGGAAGATAATTTTGCCAATTCGTTCCGCCAGTTCCTTTTGATTCGCCTCCTTTTTGTGCTAGATAATGAGCTGCAGTGCGGAAGTGAACTAGGGGCCAATTGATATTTACATTAACATCTAATTCTCGCATCTCTTTGATTAGAGTTGGGTTTGCTTGTGCTTCAGCACTCAAGGCTTGGTATTTTTTCCACAAATTCATGGGTTGATATTGATCAGCGAACGTGTGAAATTTGTCGAGATACTTCGCTTCAAAGTCAACCAACGTGAGGGTTTTTTCGCCCGTTGCTTCTACAACTGCTCCTCTGCGCCAATAGATATTGTCCAATTGGGTATGAATATCGCTATCCATCAAATCTGCACGTAGACTTTCATGTACAAGATATTTCAAATCAGTTGAAGCTATTTCTATATAGCGATAACTTGCCGCTTGGAAACCACTCGCGGATAAAAGGGACATTCTGAATTTGGTAAATTGTTCGCGCTCCATTCCAAATCGCATGATATCAAATGAATTGGTGAGTGCTTCAAAATATTTATTAATACGTTTTAATCGCTCAATAAAAAAAGATGGGTTTAATTCTTCAAACCAACCTAAGTCTTCACCGATTTCTGAAACATTTTTTCCGTTCTTGCAGATTTGCTCTATTTCATGCGAAATCAGCGAGAAATACAATTCTGTAATTTGATGATAAACGATAAAGATTTTTTCATCCGGAAAATCAGTCTTTGGTTTTTGTAAACTCAATAAGGTATCAACTTCGATATAGTCCCAATAGGTAAGGGGATTGGCATAAATCAGCCCATCCAAATACGCGTCCAAATCTTGACCGATTGAGGTATATTTGTCCTTTAATATCTTAATTCGTTCGAGTGTTGCTTCAGATAGATCCATGATACGTATGTTTTACACGCCTAATTTAGTTAAATCTTGCCGAGAAATAATGACAAGAATCAGTAAATTAGGAAGTGTTTTAAAACGACAAGCCCGCTTCAACGAATTGAAACGAGCCTTTCTTTTTTATTAAACCAGCTTTTTAGGAGTTGGTTATCACCAATTATTTTACTTCAGCCATAGCGTTTGAAAGTCCATCCCAAGAAACGAGGTGCATTTTCATTGAACCAACTTTCAGGTTTGCTTTTGCCATAATCGGAATTTTATTACCGTCATCCGTGATCCATACGGTTAAGTCTTCTTCGCTATTAAAAACGCGTCCTTCTTGAACAACAGGAGCAAATTTGAGACAACGGTATTTACCTGTTCTGGTTTTAATAATTTCTTTCCCTAAAAATTTAATACTTGTCGGATAAAGCTCATCATCCAAAAAGATGTTTACCAAGAATTTATCACCTACCTTGGCTTTGCTATAATCTAAAGTTCGAGCATAATAAAAACTTGAAATCATATCTTGGACCATATGCGGCACATCAAATTTCTTCCCAGCTCCGTTATCTACTTTATTTTGATGTTGGTAAAAAGTGTAATCTTGATTAATGATATAACCCCCCTCATCAACTCGTCTGACAAATAACCAAGGAAAGAGACCTTCGGCATCAACATACGATTCATATCGGTCATTTACCTTATAAAACCACTCAAAGGCCGAAATCGTTTTACCAATCCCCCTTACTCTCCATAATTTGCGACCGCGCACTTCTTTATCCGTTTCGTCAACAGTTAAGGTGGCTTCTCCGGCGTCCATAAATCCGTACGTTAAACGGTAGACTAGTTTTTCTCCAGGTTTAAATGCCTTATTCTCTATTTTTTTAAACGGAACAGTAGCCGCCTCGTTTTCGGGCGAAATCTCTGCAGCGTGACTTGCGAAGAGTGCCGCAAGGGCTATTATTGTAGATGCTAATTTCTTCATCACTTTTAATTTTACGGTTTAATAACCAACGTAAATCAAATCTCTTGCCAAACTTGGATTAATTTGGTTTGCAAGTCAATTTTAGCCAAAAAAGTTAACTGAAAAATAGAAAACTAAATTTAACCTCATGAAGGGTTTAATTTCGAAAATTATTTCGGTTAAAAGGAGATGCAAGGTTTTTTGAATAAATAGAGTACGCTAAGGATCAGAGCCTTCAGAAAATATTTTGGCTTCTGTAAAAGCGATCAAGGAAAGGGTAAAACGCTTTAAATCAGTAACTTAAATCAGGTTCGTGGGAATTGTTTCACACATCCTATAGGGATAAGACAATAGATTTACATAAGTAATTTTCAAAAACTCTTGTTTTAATCACTAATTGTACTTATATTTCAGAACAGAGTAAGTAGTTTTTTTCATTTCAAAGTTTATAGGCCTGGTTCACTAGAGAAGTTCCAGGCTTATTTTTTTGGACTATTTTCTATCCCTTTCTCTACATCACGTATATTAATCGCTAAGGGTTGGGAAAAATCGTTATTTTTTTTATCTTCTAGAATTACCACGTTGTTTCCGAGTGGTTTCCAGCGACCGGCGTGAATGGGTTTTACTGTAGAAAATAAACCGATTGTCCGAATATTGAGTACACCAGCTAGATGCAAAGGACCCGTGCTTGCCGCTACTAAACCATCCGCATGAGCAATGAAAGCAATCAATTCGTCTAGTGACATTTGCCCTGTTAAATCGTGGATAAAAGGGGAGTGAGGAATTTTGTCGCGGAAAAAACTCGCTTCCTTTTCTGTTCCTGTAAAAAATACGTTCATCTCGTTTCGACTAAGCACCTTTGCCAAGTCAATAAATTGATCAACACCCCATTCGACAGCGCTGCCCTGTGATTTGGCATGGAGAATAATATTTTTTGTATTGGGAGCGAAAAGTCCTTTAAAACGATCTGGTAAAGCAGGTATTTTTGTGAAACCAATACATTGATTTAATTCCTTCAATGAAAAATCTGAACCGATACGCAATGGTTCGAGTAATTTAGTATTGAGTTGTGCTTCGTGTAACGGTGATTTTTTGCGTGTAAAATTCGGACGATAGTTGCACGTTAACCAATGATAGATTCTGTGTGAAGTTCCTATACGATTAGGTATTTTCGCTTTCTTAACCAATTTAGCAATTTCTTTTCGCGGAAAGATGTGTAAAAAGGTGTCGATATTTTGCGCCTTTAGCCAATCAAGACGTTGTTCTTCTTCCAATTTTTCTAATTCCGCCCACTCCCAAATTTCATCTACATGTTCGGAACATGCAATGATTGGTTTGGTATAGGTATTACCTAAGAAAATGATCGTTGCTAATGGAAAGCGCTCTTTAATGATACCGGCCAAAGGCAAGGTTAAGATGACGTCACCAATGCTGTCTGTGCGACTGATAACAATCCGTTTAGGGTCTTTAATCACGTTTTAAAAGGGCGTTAATTTTTTTATACTTGAGGTAGGCAGCATAACTCGACTTCGTGCTAATGATCCAACCTTCTTTTCCATCTAAAAAACCAGCTTTGATGAAATAGCATTTAATAAACTTTAAAAAGGCACTAAAGTAACCTTGCAAAAAGTATGGTTTTTTATTTTTATCTACAAAAGCCTTCGCCGCAATTGTGGTAAAATATTCAATTTGTTTATCGTGATCAGCTAATTCATGATAGCTATAATGCAGGATGTCTCCTTTTAAATGCGTGACTTCTTCGGTTTTATCGGTTAATCGAAATTCATCATGTGGATTTTCGCCCATCCAAGCACCTGCTCCTTTTTTCCAAAGTCTCAATTTCGTGTCTGGATACCATCCCGTATGTCTGATCCACTTTCCACAATAATTCGTCAGTCGATTCATTTTATAACCCGACTGCATTGGATTCATCTTCACCGCTTGTATCGAATGCTTTAGTTCCTCATCCAATGCTTCGTCAGCATCTAAGGATAAGATGAGATCATAATTGGCCTGTTCCCGTGCCCAATTTTTCTGTTCAATATGTCCATCAAATTTGTGGGGAATAAACCGCACATTGTATCTCGAACAAATTTCCTCTGTACGATCTTTCGAAAAACTATCTACAACGACAATCTCATCTGCAATTTCTTCGATTGATTTTAGACAGCGCTCTATATTGCGTTCTTCATTAAACGTGATAATTACGACAGATAATTTTTGTGCTATTGCTGACATTTTCATTTTTGCCGCGACTTGAAATTTTCGCTTGCAGTCAAATTTGAGAATTATTCTTCAAACTAACTTAATGCATTAGAGATATTCTTCCGAAAAGTAATGTTCTATGCGTATGCTTTTGAAATCTACTGCTTCGTCTGACCCTCCGTTCCAAAAATAAAGTCGTGGAATACCCTTGATCTCTTCCAAGGGCTCAACCATGAATTCAATTCGAACCCATTTCTCTAATTTTAAATAGGGAGACAGATCGAAGACAACTGTTTTTTTATCGTAGAGAAAAACAGCTCTAGTCTCTTTGGTTTCATTAAGTGTTCGAGCGTCGAAAGAAATCTTTAATTTACTTCCTTTTCTGGCTAGATCAATTGGCGTTTTGACCGTTGCAGTATAATGATCGTAATCGTTTACGGACATGATCCAATCCTCTTCTTTCCAATAGGTGCTGCCTTTAACTATTGTTGTATCTTCCGTATTTTTTAAATCGATTGTATAGTCTTCTACCAATTCCCAATGTTCATGAGGGTAAACCCTAGCTCGCTTTTCGAAGATCATAAAATTGTCCCAATATTGCGTTTCGGTTGCAGACCCTCCCGGCAAGATGCCATATCGGATTTGATAGGCTTGCGTAAAGTTGAGGATAATTGTCATTCCAAACACAACGAGAATACTTACTTTTTTCACTGAAAAGCCTTGTGCAAACCAAGATGAATTATCCATAAAAATAGCGAGTAAATAGACGAGAATTAACGAATAGTCAATCATAACGCGTTGACTCATTCCTGCTCCATAATACCAGCACCACCAACTGCTAAAGACATAGCTTAACAAAAGAAGGAATAAAAGGCCAATGACGGTTTGCTTTTTGTCTTTCTGATACAAATTATAAAATCCAATCAAAATTATCAGAAGGGCAATGGGTGTATAGGTAAACCATCCTTTGATGTACGAAAAAAGAAATTCGCGCAGATGCGGTTGTGCAAAGTTAAACCCTTCATCTCCATAAGAATAGACAATCCAAAGTCCGGTTTGCATTTTCCAAAGCACAAAGGGAATGGCTAGGATGGGTAGGACAATGCATCCAATTTGAATCAACCGAATGGGTTTAAAAATAGTGGCAAACAGGCGTTTATAAAACTGAAGATCAGGAATAAAAAAGAATAAAAGCCCTAAAACTAAAATATTAGTTGGACGAGTTATACCCATCAAGACAAGAAAGACAAGACTGATTGCCAGGGATTTGAATTGCGCTGTGTTTTTATAGGCAAGCATGAATGCAATAAATGCATTCACCATAAAAAGATTATAAATATGTGTTACAGATTGGTCGTATACGGAGTAGAAAACGATATTAGTTGCAAGAGTTACGATCAAAATTGAGAACAGAACACTTTTAGGGCGAAGGGAAAAAGAGGATAAGATGCGTTGCATGAACATTAATCCGAGCGCAAGATAGAACCAAAGTCCAATATCAAAGCAAACTTGGTAGATTAGGGAATACCCATCAGCTTCAGCGCCAAAAAGTAAAGCCAATGCATGTGCGAGTAGGAAAAAGGGTAAATAGAGGATTGCTACACCGGGAAACGTCTTATTCACCTTGCCTTCCCCTGCAGGCTTTAAAAATGATTTTTGAAGTGGGGTTGGGTAGTATTTCTCATTGACTTTATCAATGAATGCATACTCCAAGTCTTGGTAAATAAAAATGGCAGGCAAATAGGCGTAATAGGCTTGAGCATCCCCAGCAATTGGTCGTTCGTAGGGGTTTTTAAAATCTTTTTGAAGGATGTGAAATACGAATAAACCTAAGGTAATTAAGAGTGGAACTTTATAGGTTTTTAAGTGAGTCATTATTCTAGTTTCCTAAAAGCGTCATCAATGTATATTAAGCGGCCTTTTTTACGTGTGCTGCGTTCGTTTAGTACGTTGATTAAAGCTTCGCGAAAAGCGACACGATCTTCTTTGCGAATCACTTCGATAGGCAGTAGTAGATTGAGATCTTCTTTGTATTGAAAATTAATCATGTCCTGGTGAAGTTCAACGCGTTTAAGTCCTGTGAAATAAAAGATGTGCATTTCTCTGTTGAAATAGGCGACAGCACTTTTATTGATTCCAATTCGAAACGAATTTCCACCTTTAAGAATTAGAAAGGAAAAAAAGAGTGATTCGAAAAGCAGGATAAGAATAGCGCCTATCATGACCATCACGTATTCAAATGTCAAGGTTGAGATAAGGTATAAAAAATAAAGCAAGAAACCCATAAAAACGATCTCAGCTCCAGCATAGACGAGCGATAAATTCAGAGAAGAACGAGAAACGGGTGTTGCAAAAACAAAGTTCTTAAAGTTTCGCATGTCGTTTGCACCTTGCCATTTGCGCTTAATTCGCAATAAGCCCAATAGAAAAATAAGGATGGCAAAACCAGTACAGATTTCAAATTTAAAAGGCAGCGCTTTTAAATTCACCATGGACGATAAGGAAAGATCGAAAGCCAAGGTCATAACCAAGGCGCAGTAAATCGCCAAAATAACTCCCGAAAATACGTTTATGACCTTGTTCATTTCGTTGCCTGACGAATCATTTTAAGTCTATTTTTATGCGCTTCAATTTCGGATTGTGCTTTTTCAATACTTGCTCTAACGTTTTTAAATAATGGGTTTGATTCATCTGCATTCGCAAAGAAGCTCAAATTATTTTCATACTGCATGATTTCCTTGTTCAGTCCATCAATTTTACCACGTAAAGCCTGCTGTTCTTGTTCGATTAGTCGATCGCTATTCGCACTGCCTTTCATTGTATCCAATTTAGCTTGGAAAAGCATTTTTTCTTTCGCTTCTTTCCCTAAATTGATTGCATCATATTTCTCATCCAATGCCTCTTTATACGCTTTGTAAACAGCATCTTTTTCTTTAAACGGAACGTTACCAATTTCAGCAAACTTGGATGAAAAGTCACGCAAATCAGCAATTGTTTTTTCTGGATCACCGTCAGCTTTGTATGCCTTTAATTCAGCAATAAGCGCTTCTTTTGCCTCCAAATTAGCTTTCCCTTCTTCGTCCTTTTCGTTGAAATGACTGTCTTTTGCATTGAAGAAAAAATCAATCGGTTCACGGAATTTCTTCCACAATTGATTTTCAAATTTTGGTCCAGCAGAGCCAATCTCTTTCCATTGTTTTTGCAAGGCAATTAATTGTTGCGTTCCGGTTTTCCAATCCGTTGATTCTTTTAACGCATGTGCTTGTTGGATAAGCGCTTCTTTTTTCGCCTTGATGTCATCAAATTTACCATCACGTTTTGCATAAAATGATTTTTTCTGATCGAAAAATTCATTGCAAACGGAACGAAATTCTTGCCAAACATCTTCATTCTCTTGCTTAGGTCCAAAACCAATGGTTTTCCATTCGGCTTGTAACTCTAACAATTCGTCTGTGATTTTTTTATAATCACTGTGCGATTCATTTTCACTTTCAACAAGCGCCTTAGCACGTTCAATGAGCGCACGTTTTTTCGTTATATTTTCGGCTTGCTCGGTACGTCTAATTTCGTAGAAAGCATGAATTTTCTCATATACTTTGTTTACCGTTGCCCAATAATCATCTTTCAGTTTATCCCAATCCTCTTGGCGCGTTCCACCAATTGAATTCCACTCATCTTGATAAGCATGTAGTTTTTTCTCTACATCCTTGATCTTATCCATTTCAAGCAAGGCATTTAAATTGGTAATCACCTCTTGTTTAAGGGATAAATTTCGCGATAAATCGTGATCCTTAATTTCTTTATAGATATTGATGTTGTACTGGAACGTATCTACCAAATTCGAAAATTCTTTTTGAATTTCTTGTCTTTTATCGCGTGGAATTGGGCCAACTTCTTTCCAGCTTTCTTGAATATCTTTGAAACGACCTATTGCACGACCAATATTTTCTTCATTTTGTACAAGGTCAGAAAAGGCGGCAATGAGCGCTTTTTTCTTTCCTAAGTTCACTTTTTCAGCGTCTTTTTTAGCTTGAATTTCTACCTTTTTCTTTTCGTGGAAAAGAGTGGAGTAGGCCTTAAACTCACTATACAATTCAAAAACGGGTTTTTCAATTGACTCAGGATTTTCTCCTGCTTCGATTCGCTCTAATTTCGCCAATTCCCACTTGCGCTCCTCCGCTTCTTGAATTTGGTAAAATTCAGTCACTAATTCGTTGAATTCGTTAGATGAATCCATTACAAATTCTTGCTCAGCAAGGACTTTTATTTTCGCTACAATTTCAGACTTCATGTGATCTATAAATGATGTGAGTTGGCACTTATTGTGTGCTAACTGAATAATGAGTAGTGGTTTTAAACAAGTTCTTTTTTAATGTCAAATTGAGCTAAATCAACAAATTCCATAATACGACTGTAGATTTCATCTTGACTTAGGTCCGTTAGACGCTCTGTGCCAAATTTCTCAACACAAAATGAAGCCATTGCCGATCCGCTAATTACTGCTCTTTTCATATTCTCAAATGAAATATCGTCCGTTTTAGCTAAATAACCAATAAATCCACCCGCAAAAGTATCTCCTGCGCCAGTTGGATCAAACACTTCTTCTAATGGCAAAGCCGGAGCAAAAAAGACTTGATTCTCTTCATTGAATAATAAGGCACCGTGCTCACCTTTTTTGATAATAAGGTATTTTGGTCCCATATTCATAATGGTTTTAGCCGCTTTAACTAATGAATATTCATTTGATAATTGGCGGGCCTCCTCGTCGTTTATAATTAAAACGTCAATCAATTTCAACGTCTCCTTTAGATCGTCCATGGCAATGTCCATCCAAAAATTCATGGTATCTATTGCGATTAACTTCGGACGTTCATTGAGTCGTTCAATAACTTGTCGTTGAACAGATGGTGCTAAGTTTCCTAACATCAAATAGTCAACGCCTTGGCATGATTCAGGTATAATTGGATCAAATGTTCCGAGCACATTCAGTTCAGTTACCAAAGTATCACGTGAGTTCATATCGTTGTGGTATTTACCCGACCAAAAGAAGGTTTTTTCTCCTTTTTTAATCTGAATTCCTTCAATGTTAATTCCACGTCCAGCAAGGTCTTCCAATGTTTCATTGGGGAAATCTTCTCCAACAACTGAAACGATACGTTGATCTTTCGTGAAATAAGATGAGGAAAGGGCAATGTACGTTCCTGCTCCACCAATAATTTTGTCCGTTTTTCCAAACGGTGTTTCTATGGCATCAAACGCCACACTTCCTACAGTCAATAAACTCATTAATTCAATTTTAGACTGCAAATATACTGTTTTAGGTATTAGGGTGGAAAAATTTCAAAAGGCAATCGTAAAAACTTAATGGACTTTGTTAAAACTTGTGTCTTTCGTTCTATTACTTACTTTTAATTGCCAGAATTAATAATCGTGTTTCAAGGTTATTTTTGGGCCAAATTGCCACGTCATTCCTACGTTGCCCCTCAACAGTATATCGGCATCTTCATCGTGAAAAACTTGACCGGCACCAAAATCAATCGCCAAGCCAAGTCTTGAAGAAATAAAAAATTGTAAATCCAAGGACAAGGGAACATATACATATGTGTAAATGTCAGGTTTTGGTTTAAATGCTGCGATTGGCGTTATGTCAATTCCCAATGAAAAATAATGGGAATAATAAGGTGTAAACTTAAATCCTAAACCTGCTCCATACTGCCACACATAATCACTGTAATAGAAAAGCTGAGGTGTGTAGGTTAATCTTGACAGCACTGAAAACTGCATTTTTGAACCAAAGGTATAGGCATAATGGCTATTAAAGATCGCAAAAGGTAAACCTACTAGGTTGATGGAGACTTGATGTGGTGACACATAGCAAGAATCCATGCTTTTACTTAATTTTCTGGCTTGAAATGTTTCAATTGCTCGGATTTTCGAATCATACTGCAAAATTCCTAGATCATCATAACACACGAAATGGGTAACCGGAAATATTCCAACATAAGCAACCAGCGTATCTCCATCTATATTTAGATAATTAAATGTAATTGTGTTTTTGTCAAAGTCAATTATTTCTACCGTACGTTTCATGCCTGAAGCGTAGTATATCGTATCATTGAATTGAGCATTTATGTTGGATGATAATAATAGAATGTACACAAGTGTCAATAAATATTGCATAACCTATTTTTGCGATTTTGGATGAAATGTGAGTGGTGCTGAATGAACCTTAATGAGGTTGGTATTAGTAGTGTTTCAAAACTAATCTTTGTAACCAGTCTCAAAAGTAGTCTTATCTTTAAATTGGATTAAGACGCCTACATGTCCTCTTGCAGCAATATAGGTAGAGTTTGCTCCGTATAAACTCCCAAAGCCAAGATCAGCACTAATTCCAAACCGATCATTAAAATAAAAATCAAAGTCAACACTAATGGGAAGCATTACCGTTACACCATCAGATCCATCCGTGTAAAATCCGACTTGTGGTACAAAATCAATTCCGAAGGCAAAGCGCTCATTATAAAACGGAGACAATTGGAATCCAGCGCCTATCATGGAATTACCCCAATATCCTAAATCATCTATTATAGGACTAAGATAGGTTGCTCTAGAGCAAATGGAATATTGCATTTTACTTCCGAAACGATAGTTGTATTTCGTATTAAACGACAAAAAAGGAAGGAAAAAAGGGTTAATGGATAATTGATGCTTCGAGACGGAAATAGATGACGGGTACCTGTAATTCTGCCGTGCGTTTGTGTATGTTTTGTCTATTCCATTTGCTCCTGAGGCATACTGAAGGATGTCTTCGTCGTCGTACATGACAAAACGTTTTACTACATTCGTTCCGATTTGACTATTCACTGTGTCGCCTTTTGAATTAACAGTTTTAAACTTAAGGAACGTTGTAGTAAACTCAGTTATTTCAGCCACTTTTTCCATACCCGATTTGTAGAAAATCGTATCATTAAATTGTGTTTTAGCGTTAAATGAAAGGATCGGGATAAAAATGAGAAGCAATATATATTTCATAGTTCAAGGTTTGGTTTGCATTAATTAACGCATAATTTAACAAGAGGGTTGGTTAAATCAAAAATAATGGGATTACTTTTATTTGCTCAAGTGGTTGAAGGAGGTCGCGCTTTATCAAAATAAGTTGCAAAAATGAAATGATAAAGAAACAGCACAAGTTTAGTTTTCGACTGAATTAAAAATAAAAAGCATATTCTTTCCTATCTTTAGGGTAAGAAGACGAAGTTGACATGAATATTGAAGAATACAGAGATTTTTGCATGGCAAAAAAAGGAGTAACAGAGGGCTTTCCGTTTGACGAAAAAACACTTGTGTCTAAGGTGATGGGTAAAATGTTTGCCTTAGCAGATGTTGATCAATTTGGAAGTGTTAATTTGAAATGTGATCCAGATTTGGCAATTGATTTGCGCGAAAGATATCATGCCGTAAAGCCGGGTTATCACATGAGTAAATTGCATTGGAATACGGTATTGATTGATGCGGATGCAACCGACGAACAAATTTATGGGTGGATTACCGATTCATATAATTTGGTAGTTAAAAGTTTAACGAAAAAATTACAAGCCGAATTGGCTGAATTATAATGGCAAGAGTAGATAAATTTATTTGGGCGGTTCGTTTGTTTAAAACACGAAGTTTGGCCACAGCGCAATGCAAAACGAATAAGGTTTTGGTGAATAATGAGCCTGTAAAACCCTCACGGGACGTAAAAATTGGTGACACCATAACGCTTAAAAAAAATGGAGCAATTTTCACCTATAAAGTCTTGGCGCTTCTTGATAATCGAGTTGGGGCGAAATTAGTTGCTGATTATGTTTTGGATACGACACCAATCGAGGAAGTAGAAAAATTCAAACTCTATCAAGCATCACAGGCTAATTATCGGGACAATGGAATGGGAAAACCAACCACGAAAGAAAGAAGAACCCTGGAGAAATTTATTCGAGGGAGTGATTTTGATTAGTGTATAATCGAATGAATTTTAATACACATACCCATATTCAACGGCAAGGTTCTGTAGCCATAGTGAATGCCGAAGGAATGGTTGAATTTCCAGCCTATTATTCACTCGGCGTTCATCCCTGGAATGCTGAAAAGGGAATCCCTAATCAATGGAAAGAAGCCTTAAAAGCTTCTTCTTGTCTTGCCCTGGGCGAAGCAGGTCTAGATAAATTAAAAGGACCTGATTTAGAACTTCAAAAAACCTGTTTTATTGAACAAGTGCATTTGTCCGAAGAATTGGGTTTACCAATTATTATTCATTGTGTCAAAGCGTGGAATGAATTGCGGGCAATTAAGCGTGTTTTGAAACCTCAACAAACGTGGATTTATCATGGATTTTCAAAAGCCAATTTAATTAAAGAGGTGGTTCAAGAAGGTTTGATGATTAGCATTGGAGAAGCGATTTTAACGAATAAAAAATTGCAAGATAAAATTGCATGGCTTCCATTGGATCATATTTTAGTAGAAACAGACGATTCTGACCTGTCAATTGAGCGCATTTACGAACAGGTTTCTGAGCTAAAAGATATACCTTTGCCGCGCTTAGAAAAGCAAATCGAAGAAAATTTTAAACGAGTTTTTACCAAATGGAAAATTGGCTAGAGCGTACAGAACTCCTCATGGGAGTCGAAAAGATTGAAAAATTAAAAAAAGCCCATGTCTTAATTGTTGGATTAGGTGGAGTAGGGTCATTTGCTGCAGAATTTATCGCAAGGGGGGGCGTTGGAAAAATGACGATTATTGATGGAGACGCATTCGATATCACCAATAAAAACAGGCAATTAACAGCGTTGGATTCGACTGTTGGAAGAAACAAGGCCGTTGTAATGGCTGAACGCATTCGTGATATTAATCCAGCAATCATATTAAACGTAGTGGAAGAGTTTGTTGTTCCTGAAAGAGTTTGGGATTTATTGGACGAATATCAGCCCGATTATGTGATGGATTGTATCGACTCCGTTTCGCCAAAAATTGAGTGGATTGTGGCGTGTAAAAACAAACATATTAAAATTATATCTCACTTTGGAGCCGGTGGAAAATTAGATCCATCTCGTGTGCAGGTGGCAAGTTTAAAACAAACCTACAATTGCAAATTAGCCGCGCATCTAAAAAAGCGTTTGCGCAAACGCAAAGTTGGAATTAAAGCCATTCGTGCTGTTTTTTCATCTGAATTACAAATAAAATCATCTTTAAAGCTGACCGACGGAACGAATTTCAAACGCTCATTTTACGGAACGGCGAGTTATATGCCTGCTTTATTTGGTTTGCACGGCGCCGCAGATGTTATTCGCTATTTGTCAGAGAAGAAAGATATTGCTAAGCATGAAGAGGAGGAATAGTGCTAAGTATGTAGTACAAAGTATAGAGTATCATGAACTGACAGTGTTGATTGTGAATGATTTCAAAATCTGAAATTAGACTATGAAATCCTCAACCAATTAAAATTCTAGTTCCGCAGTGCTTTGATGACTAGATAATAACCTTCTCGACTTTCTTGAGAATCTTCTTCACCCGGACAGGTGTCAAAATTACCCTTTACAATTTCCGCATCAACGGAGATAACTTTTCCAATAAACGGGGTTAGATCCTCTCTTGTAACGGCACTTTCGCAAAACTTGATATAATAATCTTGCACAGATGCTCTGAAATAGAGTTCGGTTAGATTTCCTAATTCACCATTTTTTTAATAACCGTCTTCTCGACAATTTCTCCAGTTTTTTTAATGGATTTTCTGTGTCGACAATCTTCTCATGAATTGGACTTGTTTCTTTTTTTATAATACAAGATTGAATGAAGAGGATGAAGAGCAGAGGGGTTATAATTTTCATTCAAATAATTTTACGTTTTAAGGTTATTCAAATCTTCTTCGACAAAAATCATAGGACCCTTTTTAGAAAATGGAGAAATCCTGATTATTCAAAACCAAGAAGCGTCAATTACTCTAAAATTAGCTTTTCAGTTCGAACGTCACTTCCCACAAATCTGAGATAATAAATTCCCGCTGAAAGATGACTCACATCAAGTGTTTGATTTGTTGAGGTGACTTGAAGAAGGACTTGTCCGCTTGCATCAATTAATTCTATCGTTGTGTAATCCTTAAAATCACCTTGTACGTTTATGATTCCATGACTTGGATTGGGATAAACTAGGATTGATGATGTTGAAGTTGTGGATAAGCCTGCGCTCAAATTAAAATCATAAACGAACATGTCTTTCTTTTCTCCTTCATTGGCTTCACCGCACGTAAAATAGACTTTACTATCAATCATGAATGAGCCGGGCGCCCATCTGCCACCACCGGGATGCGCTGTCAATTCTAGCCAACTATTTGTTGATGGATTGTACTCCCAAAATTCGCCTGTAGGCAAATTGCTATGCGTTTCTCCCTGTCCGCTCAGTATATATCCTTTACCCTCGTAAGAAAACTGCGTTCCGGCAACACGACCTTGCTCTGGGAGGCTTGCCATGGCCGTCCATGTATCAGTAATTGGATCATATCGGTATAAATCATTGAAGATATCTGCATTATGATGACCAAAACCAACATAAACATACTCTCCGATTGCGAAGTAATAAGGATGATGTCTTTCACTGGCAGGGAATTCTGTTTTCTCGGTCCATGTATCAGCAGTGATATCGTAAACCCACCAATCTTTTAAATCACCGAAATCGCTCCCTCCAACACCCACGTAGATTTTATCATCTAGAAACACCATGGCAGGATGGTAGCGCGGCGTACCTGGAAAAGGAGCTAGTTCTGTCCAATCACCTGTAACAGGATCGAATTCCCATAAGTCGTTTAAGGCGTATTCTTCAAAAGTATCCTCGTTATAATGATAACCAAATCCAAGGTAACCTTTGGTATCACTCGTAACACCATAGGAATAACCACGGGATAGACCAGGAAAATCAGGTAAAGTTGTCCAACTATCAGCATCAGGATTGTAAGAATAGAAATCACCTAGAACGCCTATTGCTGGTTTTGCTCCTGCAACTAAATAACCAATTCCTCCAATTGAAAACGTAATCGGATGATGTCTAACGCTAGCACCAGCTGGTAAACTTGCAACGGATTCCCACGTTTGATTATAAGCAGTAAGAGTTAGACAAAGAGAGAGTGTAAAGAGTAGTTTTTTCATAAAAGTCTGTAAGATATTGACTTCTTGTTGATTCACGAAAACTATTCAGTTCCAAAATAGGAATCTCAAAACTAAAAAGAGAAGGCAAATAAATCATCTAGAAAAGGCTTTACATACCTAATCGTCATGCGACTTTACTTCAACCCAGTCGCCATATTCTTTGATCAAATCAACTAATTCATCCAAGGCTTTTTCTTCTGGAATGTTGCGCTTAACAACCTCTTTTTCTTTGTAAAGATTGATTTTTCCTTTGCCAACACCAACATAACCATAATCGGCATCTGCCATTTCTCCCGGACCGTTTACAATACAACCCATAATTCCAATCTTCAAGCCTTTTAAATGACTTGTTTTCGAGCGAATTTTAGCCGTGGTTTCTTGTAAGTCAAACAATGTTCTTCCGCAAGAAGGACACGAAATATATTCGGTTTTAGAAATACGCGTTCGTGTTGCTTGCAAGATTCCAAAACTAGTACTTGTAATCAGCTGAGGTGTTGCGCAGTTTTTGGCTTGAATGAAAATTCCATCTCCAAAACCATCTAAAAACAAGCTTCCAAAATCGGTAGAGCTGTGTAATTGAAATGTTTCTTCATCTAAATCTTGATAGAAATTATCCAGAATAACAGGAATTTTAACGTCTTTTTGCATCATTTCAATGAAAAACCGTCTCATTTCTGCACTTTTTCGCTCATTTTGAGAAGAAAGTACTAAAACAACCGTATCAAATTTTGGATTCTCTCGAATGACTTCAACTAGGGCAAGATCTAAACTATCAATCCGCACAAAATTTAGTTCACTCGAAATGGTTTCTGCAGCTCTAAACGCGTCAAAATCGAAAAGTGGATAAATTTGATTTTTGGCCGTCCAAATTTTTGCATCACAGATGATACCTAATGTTCCTGGTAATTCGAAGTCTGGAATTTGGTCGCCTGTATAAATATAGTCAACTGCTTGTTCTTTCAAATGCCATTTATCATCTTGCACTTTATAGACATATCCAGCAGCAAAAAAGTGTGCCGGTTTTAGTTTTTCAACTTGACTGTAATCGGCTAAAACAACGGGCACATGGTGATCCCCAATATTTTGTACCGCTTTAGTAATTCTTCGTTTATATTCGAATGGATTATAAGGCAATTCTCCTTCGATTGGTTGAATCGAATTTTCATTCGTTCGGAGGATATACCGTTCAGCCAATTTGCGCGCGACAGGAATTTCATTTTCAGGAGCCTCCGTTAATGAAACGCGAATAGTATCTCCTAAACCATCTTCCAATAATGTGCCAATTCCAACTGCCGATTTAATACGACCATCTTCACCTTCACCGGCTTCAGTAACACCTAAATGCAAAGGATAAACAGTTCCTCTCTGCAACATTTGAGCAGCTAAAATACGATACGCTTGCACCATTACTTGCGCATTGCTCGATTTCATAGAGATCACTAAATCGTGAAAATCATTGTCTTCGCAAATCTCAATAAATTCCAATGCCGACTTCACCATTCCTTCGGGCGTATCGCCATATCTACTGGTAATTCGATCGGACAACGAACCGTGATTTGTGCCAATGCGTATTGCACGACCTAAATTTTTGCAAAGGAGAACGAGCGGAGTAAATTTTTCACGAATGCGATCCAATTCAGCTTGATAGGATTCGTCCGTATATTCAATTTCTTCAAATTTCTTTTTGTCGGCGTAGTTCCCTGGATTGACCCGAATTTTTTCAATATGCAATGCTGCCACTTCAGCCGCATTGGGCGTAAAGTGAATGTCGGCTACAATCGGTGTTGTATAACCTAATTTATCGAGCTCAGCACGAATGATTTTCAAATTTTCTGCTTCTTTTTTTGAGGGAGCAGTGAATCTGACTAATTCACAACCGGCATCAATCATGCGAATGGCCTGTGCTACAGAACCTTCAGTATCCATAGTGTCCACAGTCGTCATTGATTGTAAACGAATTGGATTTTCACCACCAAATTTCACATTCCCAATAGCCACTTCGCGTGTTTTAAGTCGCTCGAAATGGGTGAGACTCGTGCAGTATTTTTGATCTTTGTTCATGCTTAGCTTTCACTTAAAAACAAATTTTACCCTGTAATTTCGTATTTCAATTCCGAATTTTCAGGGGTAAAAATAAATTATCTCACTTCTGATCCCGGTCCAAAACCTTCCGTAGGAGAAACAAAACTTAATTTCCCTTCTTCATTTTCGGCCATTAAAATCATGCCTTGTGATTCTACTCCCCTAATTTTGCGCGGAGCTAAATTTAAAAGTACACTTACTTTTTTTCCAATAACATCCTCAGGCGCAAAATGTTCCGCAATTCCCGAAACAATGGTGCGTTTATCCAACCCAGTATCCACTAACAATTTTAATAACTTATCTGCTTTTGGCACGCGCTCAGCTTCTAAAATCTCACCAATTCGGATATCCATTTTGGTAAAATCTTCAAACGTAACGGCTTCTTTTTGAGGTTCAAATGAACTTCCTACGGCTTTACTTGCTTCTAATTTCGCGACTTGTGCATCCACAAAACTATCTTCAATTTTTGCAATTAAAATACTTGGCTTTTCTGTATTAATTTCGTGTCCGACAGGCAAGATTGTTGATGTTCCAAAAACGTCCCATTCTAATTCACCACACTTTAAATAACCAGCAATTTGTTTCGCTTTTTGTGGTAAAAAGGGTGCGAAGGCAATCGTTAAATTCGCTGTGATTTGTAAAGCGATATTCATAATCGTTTCAACACGACTCATATCGGTTTTAGCCAATTTCCACGGTTCAGTTTCCGCTAAATATTTATTACCTAATCGCGCTAAATTCAATGCTTCAGCTTGTGTTTCGCGAATTTTATACTTGCGAATTAAGGTTTCAATTTTTTCAGGATATTCAGCCAATTGGTTTAATACATCTTGATCAACTTCTTCCAAACTGTTTAATTGCGGAACTTTTGCATCAAAGTATTTTTGCGTCAGAACAATGGCTCGGTTAACGAAGTTGCCTAAAATATCTGCAATTTCATTATTGATGCGTGCTTGAAATTCTTTCCATGTAAACTCGGCATCCTTACTTTCAGGTGCAATTGCTGTTAAGACATATTTTAATTCGTCTATTTTATCTGGATTTTCTTCCATGTACTCATGCAACCAAACCGCCCAATTTCTTGACGTCGAGAATTTATCACCTTCAAGGTTTAAAAACTCATAAGCAGGTACATTCGTTGGCAGAATTAAATCGCCGTGTTCTTTCAATAAAATTGGAAAAATAATCGCGTGAAAAACAATATTATCTTTTCCAATAAAATGGATTAATTCGGTATCACCCGTCCAATAATCCTTCCAGTTTTTTCCATTTTCCGCAGCCCATTCTTTGGTCGCTGAGATATAACCAATCGGTGCGTCTAACCACACATACAATACTTTTCCTTCGGCATTCTCAAGCGGAACTTTTACGCCCCAATCTAAATCGCGGGTCATTGCTCTTGCATGTAAACCCCCATCAATCCAACTCATGCATTGACCGTTCACTTGGTTTCTCCACGTTTTAGGATCATGTTGTTGCACACCATCTAAGGTTCCTTCTTTAATCCAAGTCCTCAACCACTCTTCGTGTTGATCCATGGGCAAAAACCAGTGAGATGTTTCTTTTAAGATAGGTGTTTTTCCACTTAATGTTGAAATAGGGTCTATCAAATCGGTAGGACTTAAATCCGAGCCACATTTTTCGCATTGATCGCCATACGCGCCTTCATTTTTGCAATTCGGACATGTTCCTGTCACATAACGATCCGCCAAAAATTGATTAAATTCTTGGTCGTAATATTGTTCGGTTGTTTTTTGAATAAAACTTCCTTTATCATTCAATGTTTTGAAATAATCTTGCGCTGTTTCGTGGTGAATTTGATTGGACGTACGCGAATAAATATCGTACGAAATACCAAAATCGGCGAAGGCTTTTTTATTGATACCATGATATTTGTCTACAATTTCTTGCGGTGTGATTCCTTCTTTTTTTGCTCTTAAAGTAATCGCAGCGCCGTGCTCATCACTTCCGCATACAAAAACCACGTCTTCTTTTTTCATACGTAAAAAGCGCACAAAAATATCGGCAGGTAAATAAACGCCAGCTACATGTCCTAAATGAAGGGGGCCATTTGCATAAGGCAAAGCGGCGGTAACGGTATATTTTTTAGTATTCATTCGGTTGTCTTTTTCCAGTTTTTACTGGATTCTAAATTAATTCTAATGCAAATATAAGCCGAATCGGAAGATATGAGAAGTTATAGCAATTTATCTTTGATGCTTTAATTGGTCGTTAAGCCTTTTCAATTTTCATATTTCTGCTATGCTCAAATGGTTCAATTCTTTTGGAATTGTTTAAATTTAGGTCATGAAAAAAATCCGTATCGTTTCTCCTGCCAAGTCGATTGATCAATTGCATGTTGATTTTGCAGAAAATTTTTTAGAACAACATGGTTTTGAAATTGAAATTGGGACTTATGCATTGGGACAAGATCATTATTTTTCAGGAACAATTCAAGAACGGTTGAGTGATTTTCAATATGCGCTAGATGATCCTTCAATCGATATCATTTTGTGCGCTCGTGGAGGTTATGGATCAGTTCAACTTATTGATGAATTAGATTTCTCTGCCTTTTTAAATGACCCTAAATTGATTGTTGGCTATAGTGATGTGACCGTTTTTCATAGCCATATCACTGCTAATTTTAAGATCCCAACATTGCATGCCTCCGCACCTTTGAATTTTGCTGAAAACACCCCAGAAGCATTGGAATCACTCTTAAATGCATTCAACGGAATTGAAAATGTTTACAAAATTACGCCTCATTCGCTTAATGTTTTAGGAGAAGTTGAAGCAATGGTAATTGGTGGAAATTTAGCCATTCTCTATTCTTTACTCGGCACGAATTCAGAAGCGGATTTCAAAGATAAAATCTTATTTATTGAAGACGTGGGAGAAGCGGTTTATGCCGTGGATCGAATGTTTTATGCACTTAAAAAAGCAGGTAAATTAAGTCAAATTAAAGCCCTGATGGTTGGAGGAATGACGAATATGAAAGATTCAGAAATTCCTTACGGCAAATCTATTGAGGAGGTCATTCACAGTCATATTGCTCCTTTAAACATCCCATTGGTATTTAATTTCCCAGCAGGACATATTGATGACAATCGAGCGGTAATCATAGGAAAAAAAGCAACACTTTCGGCTGATTCTGAAACTGTTATTTTTAGGCAATAGCAACGTACACTTATTTTTTAATTAATATACCTGATTTATTGCCAATCACATAAATATATGTGCCTGTTTTAAGATGAGACAAGTTAACTTTTGAACTTCCATTTAGATGAATGATTTGATGAATTCCAACGCTTTTTCCGTCGAGTGAGTAGAGCTGCATTTGATCCTCTTCAACACGATCAAAAAACACTTCATCTAGAACAGGATTTGGATAGAGGGTCAATTTATTCATCATTGGGTTCTCCTCCATTCCCGCGTCATCCACTACCACCACGATAGGTTCCATCCAACTGACGTCATAGGACCAGATTGACCTAGAAAAAGTTCCTGCGATTAGTTTTTCATTTGCGGCATCTAAATGAAGTTCACTCACGGTTAAAACAGGCATACCTACACCCATATAATCCCAATTTCCGCCGTTGTTGGCACTAAAATAAACGCCTCCATCTAATGCGGCAAATAAATATTCGTCTTCTGGATATCCGGGAACAATAAGCACATCATTAACAGTGATGCCTGGTAAGTCACTTGAAACACTCGTCCAAGTGTCGCCGAAATCATCTGACTTGTAGAGATAGGCAATGTCCTCATCATTTTTGTAGCCTGAAAAGCACACATAAACCGTTCCCGGGTTATTGGGTGAACAGCGAACGCCTGTGACATAACGATTGGGCAGATCTCCTGTAATATTAATCCAATCCCACGATCCACCGTCTCTCTCTCCTCGCCATAACAATCCATCACTCGTTCCAACATACAACAGGTTCTCATCATCCAAAGGTTGATCAATTTCAGTAATTGTATGATAATTCGCTGTTCCTTCGTATGGACCTCCTAAACCAACACGTGTTAAATCGCCACTGATATATTCGTGACTTCCAAACGGCGCGCCTTCCATTAATTGAATGGATGCTGTTCCACAAAAAAGTTCAGCTGTTTGTTCATTGATATAATAGGGCATATCCCAATTCGAACGATCCGCTCCAGCAGTAGATGGTGAGACATTTGTTGATCCGCCGCCGGATGGAACATATCTTAAATTACCATTTTGTGTTTCATAATAAGCTGCTCCTGCGTCAACGTCTAAGAATGTCACGCGGAAACCATCACCGCCATATAATCTCTCCCATGAATTAAAGCTTGCTGCGTTGCCTGACATTGAGCCATTATCCTGTGCACCGCCACCATAAAGGCCATCTTCATGGGGATGAACATCTATATGATATAATTGGGTAATCGGTAAATTTTCAATATCTGTCCATGTTGCACCATTGTTGTCGGTACGATAGATTCCACCATCCGTGCCAATAATGTATGAATTATCATCTAAAAATACAATGGCGTGTTTGTCTGCATGTACTTCATACGTCCACCATTCGGGTACATTTAGATCCCAAGTTGCTCCACCGTCCAATGATTGATACATATCCACACCCGGAATTATCAAGTGATCATTATTATAGGGATTGAGATAAACTTCGCCAAAATACCATCCAAAATTGCCCATTACAACATCTGGCAGTCCGCCTGGCCCATCATGGACATTCATAGCTGACCATGTCGTCCCGCCATTTGTCGACTTATAAATATCCTTGACATCTATGCTGCTTCCATCAACATATAAGGCAAACACGGTAGAAGGATCCTCATTTGAAATAGCTAAACCAATTCGACATTCATTTCCTGTTGGTAATCCACCTCCCAATTCAACCCATGAATCACCTCCATTTATGGATTTGTAAATTCGAGCTTGTGGACCCACAATTGTTGATCCATAATAATTTCGCATGCGGTTGTATCCACTCGCATAGAGGATGTTTGGATTACTCGGATCCATTATGAGATCGACAATTCCAGATGAATCCGTTACAATTAATTTATTGGTCCAAGTTTCACCCGCATCATCCGAGCGATAAATTCCCCGATTAAAAGTTTTTACATGCGGATTGCCGAGCGTACTTGCAAAAATACGATCACTATTTGTAGGATCGATTATGATTTCGGTTACGGCGCCCGTTTCTTCTAAACCAATTGAATTCCAAGTAGCACCTGCGTCTGTACTTTTATAGACACCATTACCAATAAAAGATACGCCTGTGAAATTTCGATCTCCCGTTCCTACATATATGATGGATTCATTTTCAGGATCCAGTGTAATAGCGCCAATGGCGAGATAGGGCTGATCATCAAAAATAGGGGTCCAATTATCTCCGCCGTCTATTGTTTTGAAAACACCACCGTTGGTTGCTCCCGCGTAAATAATGTTCTGATCGGTTGGACTGATGGTTAATACATCAACTCGCCCTCCAATATTGCCTGGTCCCTCTTGTTGCCAGTCTAGACTCAATTCTACATCACGGTTATCAGAAGCCGCAATTTTATGTGCCTCAATTTCGTGAAGACGTTCCATAAATTCAACTTGGTCAAAACCGTCAGGGTAGGAGCGAATGACTAACCATTGATCGTGTGGTTCTAATTCCTTAACTCCCTCTTTTGGTAATTCTAGGTTGGCTGTTATTACATCTTCTTCAACTTTAGTTGATGGAAGGAATGTATATATGCCTGCGGTTGTCGCCAAGATAACCGCAAATGAAAGGGCTAATTTTTTCATGAAATAGTGTTTTTCAATATGTAAGGTGGTTAAAGATAACCAAAAGGAATAAGATTGGCAAGCGCCTATTTATTTCAATCTCAACACGCAACGAAAACCCACGGTAGCAATACCACTGTCTGCCGATTGAAATTCACAAAAAATCTGCGAAAATTAACTCAATAAGTGTAAACACAGCATTAGCGGTCTATTTTCTGAGTTATTAGCAGCTAGAAATTAGTCGATAGTTTTTTAGCGTAGTGACCGCGTCTGATTGCTGCCTGATCTAGTATCTAATTATCGCTTTCCTTTTCGCGAAGTTCTGGATGCTGAACGACTATCCCCTTTAGACCCTTCTTTATTTTCTCGTTTCTCTTTCAACCATTTTG
>JALQVX010000341.1 GCA_023263555.1 Crocinitomix sp. | reverse complement strand
GGGAATATTCCTAAAAATAACTTGTTAATAAGTTTATAATTTGGTGCCGTCGTATAATGTCGTTGTTTCTGTTTAAACCATGCTCTCCATGTTTTTTTCGGGATTGAATAAACATAACTTTCAGGTTCGATTTCAATTGTCACATTCTTTCCTGTGCCTGCTTCCTGAATGAATAGATCATCATCTCCAGACTGGATATGATAGTGGCTTTTAAATCCATCTACTTCAAAAAAGAGAGCCTTGGTATAACTTATATTTCGCCCCACTGCCATATACGGGCGATTCGCATTTGCAAAACTAAAATAGGTAATTGCAATACTCGTACTGTCAAAACGAATCATTTTGTTCAACAAGCCCTTTTCCTTTTCATATGGTCCATATCCAATCACGATCGCCTTTTCGTTCACATAATTTCGCGCAATACTTTTCAACCATTGATTACTCGCGGGGTAACAATCTGCATCAATCATCACGAGATGCTCGTATTTTGCACCTTTAATACCAATAGTCAAAGGTACTTTTTTACCAAATCTCCGGTGCTTACTGCGCTCTAATTCAATGATTTTAAGGAAAGGATACCGTTCACGATAAGCGTGCAAAATATGTTTCGAATCATCCAAACTTTGATCATTCACAACAATCACCTCAAATTCGGGATAATCTTGCTCTAAAATTTTAGGCAAATGATGGAATAAATTATCCTCTTCGTTGCGCGCGCAAATTACGACCGTTAAAGGCATCCATTTTTCCACATAGGCTTTCGGCTTGAAGATCAACAACCTAAGGTGAAAAATAAATAAATAGAACAGTTGAACAACAACCATTGTAACAAATATCAGGAAGACAATCCCGACAAAATCGAATCTTATTTCTGGTAAAAACCCCATATAAATGAAGGCACAAAGGTGACATTATTTAATATGATGTATATTTGTCTTTCTTAATTTTTATCAACAAAATGAACTTTAAACTCGAAACGCAGGACAAAGCGACCAAAGCAAGAACAGGAACAATTGAAACGGCGCATGGAAGCATCAAAACACCAATCTTTATGCCGGTGGGAACTGCAGGTACGGTTAAAGGTGTGCATCAGCACGAATTAGTTGAAGACATTAAGGCTCAAATCATCCTTGGAAACACCTATCACCTTTACCTTCGTCCGGGACTTGAAATCATTGAGCAAGCAGGAGGATTACACAAATTTAATGGTTGGGATAAACCGTTACTTACAGATAGTGGAGGTTATCAAGTCTACTCCCTCTCTAGTACACGCAGCATCAATGAAGAAGGGGTTGAATTCCGCTCTCATGTTGACGGTAGCAAACATTTTTTCACCCCAGAACGCGCGATTGACATACAACGGGTGATTGGCGCAGATATCATCATGGCATTTGATGAATGCACCCCTTATCCGTGTGAATATAACTATGCCAAAAACTCTATGCACATGACCCACCGTTGGCTAAAAAGATGCGTGGATCATATGGCGAATACAACAGGACTTTATGGTTTCGATCAGGCACTTTTTCCAATTGTGCAAGGAAGTACGTATAAAGATTTACGCTTAAAAAGTGCTGAAACAATCGCCTCTTTTGACATGCCAGGCAATGCAATTGGCGGATTATCGGTAGGTGAGCCAGCAGAGGATCTATATGAAATGACAGAAGTGGTTTGTTCGGTTTTACCTGTTGAAAAACCACGTTATTTGATGGGGGTGGGAACACCAGCGAATTTATTAGAATGTATTGCATTGGGAATTGACATGTTTGATTGTGTGATGCCAACTCGAAATGCACGACATGGGATGTTGTTTACCCGAAACGGAATTATGAACATGAAAAACGCAAAATGGAAAGATGATTTTACGCCATTGGATGAGTTTGGAACGTCTTATGTCGACAGTTTTTACACGAAAGCCTATGTCCGTCACCTCTTTCATTCAAAAGAACATTTAGCCATGCAAATTGGGAGTATCCACAACCTTGCTTTTTATTTATGGTTAGTTGGTGAAGCGCGCAATCAAATAGAAAAAGGAACGTTTAGCACTTGGAAAGATGAAATGGTTCCAAAATTGAGTCAAAAATTATAAGCCGTGATATTAACCAAGCTCGATCGATTTATCATGAAGAAGTTCCTCGGAACCTTTGTCTTCATGTTGATCCTTTTGATGTCGATCAGCATTGTTTTTGACCTGTCTGAAAAACTAAACGACTTCATTGCCAACGGTGCACCGTGGAATGAAATCATCTTCGTGTACTACTCCAATTTTTTCGTTTATTACGGCACACAATTCAGCTATTTGCTCAATTTCATGTCGGTGATTTGGTTCACTTCAAAAATGGCCGGAAACTCCGAAATTATTCCCATCTTGAGTTCAGGTATTAGTTTCAATCGTTTTTTAAGACCCTATTTTTTCTCTGCAACTATTCTCGTTATTGCCACCGTTCTAGTCTACAATTTTGTACTTCCAATTTCAAATAAAGCACGAATAGATTTTGAAGAAATGTACTATCGTGATCAGAATAACAAACTGGATGTTCGGCTGCAGTTGTCCGACAAGGACATCCTCTATTTTCACCATTATAATGGCGCAGATAAGGT
>JALQVX010000286.1 GCA_023263555.1 Crocinitomix sp. | reverse complement strand
GCGTTTCCAATTCAAAACACGATCCATTTGAGATATCTAAAAAGCGACAATATTCTTTTATTGTACTTCTCCCTGCTCCTTCTGCAATATTACTTGGAATAGAAAGTGAAGATCTTGTTATTTGATCGGAAAAACTGAATTTAACATGTTGAGGCAAATTTAGAGTAAGTTCATAAACCTCTTGCGCAACTTTCATAGCTAGATTCCAAACTTTTAATTCTTTGTAATTTTCCATGACTAATAACTCTTGACTCGCGACACTTGACTTTTTTTAATCTTGATTTAATTTTTTCACCATGGTGAGGATGGTTGCTATTCCGACTGTTTCGCCAGTTTCGTCGTAGATGTCCACTAAGAATTTAACGATTCCTTTTGCGATATCTGCATCATTGCGTTTTTCTTGATCCATTTTTTCTTTCACCGTAAAACGAACTCCAATTGTTGTTCCGATATAGACTGGTTTTGTGAAACGACATTCATCAATTCCATAGTTTAAGAGAACAGGACCTTTTTTAGGATCCACGAATAATCCTGCCGCTTTGGATAAGATAAAATAACCGTGCGCCACGCGCTGTTCGAAAATCGTTCCGTCTAACGAAGTTGCATCTACGTGGGCGTAGAAATTATCACCACTCACATTTGCAAAATTGGTAATATCTGCTTCCGTCACCGTATGCTTATGCGTAAAAACAGTTTCACCCACTTCTAATTCTTCAAAATGTTTGCGGAACACATGGGGCATAGCCTCAGGTTGATCCGCACCGACTTGAAATTGTTTTGTAATTGCTGTGATGGTTTGAGGATGACCTTGAATGGACGTACGTTGCATATAATGCAAGACCCCGCGTTTACCGCCCATCTCTTCTCCTCCACCCGCACGACCAGGTCCACCATGTGTTAACATAGGCATTGGAGAACCGTGACCTGTGCTTTCTGCTGCGCATCTTTGGTTAAGGACAAGGATTCGACCGTGCATTGGTGCAGCATTTAGTACATATTCAGTTGCAATTTTATCATCCGCGGTCACAATAGACGAAACCAAAGAACCTTTACCTAAGCGTGCAATGGCAACTGCATCTTCGAGATCTTTATATGGCATTAACGTTGAAACAGGACCGAAGCATTCGATATTATGCGCGCCTTGTTTTCCATGCGGATCATCATTTCTAAATACAATTGGAGAAAAGAACGCCCCTTTGTCTTTGTCCGCACCAATTACATCAAAATGATCGAGATCTCCGATTACGATATCTTGCTCTTGCATCAATAATTCAACATTTGCACGCACACGTTCCACTTGAATTTTAGTGGCCAATGAACCCATGCGAACAGAAGGATCACTTGGATCACCAATTGTATTTTGCCCAAGGCGTTTTGTTAATGCTGCTTGAACCTCATCCATTAAGTTTTCAGGAACGAGGATACGACGCACAGAGGTACATTTCTGACCCGCTTTTACGGTAATTTCTCGTTGCACTTCTTTAATGAAAATATCAAATTCGGGTGTACCCGGAACAGCATCTTTACCTAAAACGGCAGCATTCAATGAATCACATTCCAAATTAAACGAAACCGATTCTTTTTGAATATTCGGCAAGCTACTAAGGATAGCACCCGTTGAAGCCGATCCTGTAAACGTTACAACATCAGACGAACCTGCAAAATCGATTACACCACGACCTAAACCTACGACTAATTGCAAAGCCCCTTCAGGCAAAATACCAGAAGCAACGATATCACGCACCATTAATTCAGTTAAATAACAGGTATATTCCGACGGTTTGACGATAGCAGGAACACCAGCCATAAAATTGACTGCAATCTTCTCTAACATTCCCCAAATCGGGAAGTTGAATGCATTGATATGAATGGCAACACCTTCCTTTGGCACCATGATGTGATGACCCATAAACGATCCACCTTTTGAAAGTGGAACAGGATCACCATCCACATAATACGGAAGATCAGGAAATTGGCGTCTTAAAGATGCATTCGCAAATAAATTGCCAATTCCTCCTTCGATATCAATCCATGAGTCCATTCGAGTTGCACCTGTAGCAGCACTTAACTCATAATATTTACGTTTATTTTTAAGTAGAAAAACAGCTAAATCTTTTAGCATCAATCCCCTTTGTTGAAAAGTCATTTTACGCAATGCACGACCACCTTTTTCTTTGGCATAATGCATCATGGCCTCGTAATCCAATCCTGCAGAAGAACAGGTTCCAATTTGATCTCCAGTTATCGCATTAAATAATTCCGTTTCCACACCCGTTCCACTCACCCATTCGCCCAAGGCGTAATTTTGATATGATTTCATTTGTATACCTCTCTTTTTGATGTCCAATTTACAGTGCTTAAAGTTAGGTAAAAATCCATTTCAAACGGGCTAGAAAAGAAAAAAGCTCCAAATACAGGAGCTTTTTTCTTTTTATTATAAAATTCGTTTCAGTTTAGTTTCTAACCATTCGATTTGATGAAACTTGACCAAATTCATCTTGAATTGTTACAAAGTAAATCCCTGGAGCCCAATTTTCAGCATTCAAGGTAAATGACGTTGTGTTTAGATCAACAATTTGAAAGATTAGTTTACCAGTCGCATCTATAACTGTGATGAACTCCATATTTTGATCACATTTAATGGTAAATGCGTCAGTAAATGGATTGGGATATAAACGTAAATTCGATAATTCATTTTCGTCCACACCAACTCCGGCAATTGTTAAAGTCATTGAATAAGTTGAAGTGCAACCGTATTCGTCCGTTACAGTTAGCGTAACGTCATACATTCCATCAACTGCATATGTATGCTCAGGTTCGAATGTTGTCGAAAAATCGCCATCACCAAAATCCCATTCGTACAATATACCGCCCACTGATGAATTCGTAAAGCTAACTAAGTTTGCATCCACGATTGACTCCGTAAAGTTCGCTTCTAATTCAGGTGTTACCTCTACAAAAAAGCTAATTGCTTCACCTGGGCATAAAATCTCGTTAAATTCGATTACACTTATTTCGAAAGTCCCTTCGTTTGAAAAAATCAATTCGATTTGCCCAGAAAAATCATCTACAACCAGATCAATTTCTCCCTCGTCATAAGTCCAAACGTAATGCGAAGTTGGCTCATCTGTCACCTCTAAAACAAAACTAGTTCCATTACAAATTGTCAGAAATTCATCCGACACTCGCGCGGTATTTGGCTTCATGTTCTCCCATAAAAAACGTTCAGATTCAGGCAAAAGCGTATCACTCCAAAACGAATTGGGCGAATCGTCATCCCATTCACCATTATTAGAACCATCCAACATGTGATTCGATCCTTCAGAGGTAAAAAATTCATAATAAAGTTCAATATTTTCTGCTCGTTCAGAAATGGGTTGCCCACCATAACTTTCAGGCAAGGTAAACAGGCCGAAAGGATGACCGAAGACAAAAGGAACGGTCTCGTCATGTTCCCCGTGCATAATCATCATAGGTATATCACCTGGTTCAATCAGTAACGTATCATTGACACCGCCCCAAAAATCAAGAATTGCTCTTACTTCAGAAGAATGCGGATAATCATTTCCTGCACAATCTAGGCATTCCAAATCATTCACCAAACCAGCTCCATAAGTACTTGCTGGTCTTTCAGCTTCCTTATCCATATAACCAACACCTAATGAAATAAAACCACCAGCAGACATGCCACCAAAGAAAATATAATTGGTATCGATATCGTACAAACTTGCATTCTCTTTAAAATAACGCACAGCAGCTTTCCCATCTTGCAGCCCTCTGTAGGCGGCACGTTCAGCACTTTCAGCATCAAGCGGATCGAAACCTTTACGATAGGCAATGGAAGCCGTGACATATCCCTTTCGTGCAAAGGAGTCACAAATAGCGACCATATCATCAACATCTTTAGCGCCATTTATAAACCCTCCGGAATGTGCAAAAATGATGAGGGGTCGCTTTGGATTGTCATCCCCATCAGGAACATATACATCCATATAAAGATCTTCATCCCAGTATGGCCAAATCCATTGAGGAGATGAACCGTACAACACATCAGGTATTGTTAAAACATCAGGGAATAGACTTTCGCGATAGCGATTTGGATTATAATCTTGTGCAGTCACCGAAAAAACGGAAATAACTAACACGAAGAGCATCAATAACTTTTTCATCTCACAAATGTAAAACAAAAAATAGTTAGGCGCAATAAAATCAAACCTGATTGATCAACTGACTAAGTACATCAGTCACATTCATTCCTGCCGCACGAATTTGTTGTGGCACAATGCTTTGTTCAGAAAAACCTGGTGTCGTATTCACTTCTATCAAAAACGGCACACCTTCTTCAGTGACCATAAAATCAATTCGAGCCAAACCTCTAAGCCCCAATCTACGATAAATGGATTTTGACGTATTGTGAATCAACGTTGTCCACTCGGCAGAGATTTCGGCAGGAGTTACTTCCTGAGATTCACCATTGTACTTAGCTCCATAATCAAAAAATTCGTTTTGGCTAATAATTTCTGTTGGAGGAAGCGGGATGATTTCTGTGCCGTCAAAATAAAGTCCACATGTGATTTCTCTCCCAGCTATAAATGATTCAACCACAACCTCATCATCCTCTTCAAAAGCTTTGGCGATTGCTTCAGGCATTTGCATTAAGGTTTTCACTTTAGAAACACCAAAACTAGACCCTGCGCCATTTGGTTTAATGAAACATGGAAAACCAATTTCATCTGCGATTTCAATCGCATTTGGCGTATCACCTTTGCGAATCAAAATGGCTTTCGCTGTAGCAATCCCGAAGGCACGTAAAAAGCTATTGCATGCCCATTTATTAAAAGTTAATGTAGAACCAAAAGAACCAGAATTAATGTATTTGAGTCCAATCATATCGAAATAGGATTGTAACTTACCATCTTCACCTGGTGTACCATGTATTGTTATAAAAGCAACATCAAAACCTGACTCCACCTCATCTGTGATAAATGTAAACTTGTTTTTATCAATGGGAGCAACACCACCACCTTTCAAATTAACATGCCAACTTTTACGCGTAATCTCCACCATATATGGCTCAAACAATTCGCGATCGATATGTTCGGCAATCACACGAGCACTTTTCTCTGAAATTTTATATTCAGACGAATACCCTCCAAATACAACAGCAATTTTCTTTTTCATTTATTCCTTTTTTACAAACCGATTGGTCTCTGCATTGCCCAACTCTTATCTTTTTACAACATATTATGATATCTTATACCATGTATATTGAAATAACGTAAGTTATGCCTTAAAATTACAGTTAAATTAGATTCACCAAATCCAACAATTAGAAAGATATTAACACGTGAATTTAGAAAAGAGATAGAAATTCGTCAAAGGTCATTTTATAGGTATAGTCCAAGTCCCATTTCTTTTTAAAAATAACCAATCCCGCGTCCAATTTACCTTTGATATTAAAATCAACGCCATTACCAGTTATGAGTGACCAGATGGAACTAAAACCACTCTTTGCAAATTTCGAGCCGTCACCAACTAATACAAAAGGATAATTACCTTGTTCTTTACGCTTAATTTTGACATCCTCTTGCACTTTTACAAGTCCGCAATCCGTATCGGCAACAGTTAATTTAAGAACGGAGGGTTTTATAATAATAGCATACCAATTGGGATTGTTAATTACATAATCGAAACCGATAAAGATTTTCCCATCCTTGCGCACCACAGAGAAATTTTCCATGCCAATAAATTCTAAATCTTTATAAAAAAAACTAGCATCAGCCTTGAAAGACCCTAAAAAAACGAGCAAAAAGAGGATCTTCTTCATTACTTTTTGATTTGTGCGTAATACTTATAAAACAATGGAATTGTCTCAATGCCTTTGTAATAATTAAATAAGCCATAATGCTCGTTCGGCGAATGAATGGCATCTGAATCCAATCCAAACCCCATCAATATTGTTTTCAAACCTAATATTTTCTCAAACATTGAAATAATGGGAATCGAACCACCACTGCGCACAGGAATAGGTTTCTTCCCAAAAGCTTCTTCAACAGCTAAACTTGCGGCACGGTATTCATCCGAGTCGATTGGTGTTAATGCAGGCTCACCGCCATGATGCGGCGTGACTTTAACTGTCACACTCTTTGGAGCAATTTTCTCAAAATGATCTTTAAATAATTGCGTGATTTTCTCAGGATCTTGATTCGGTACCAAACGCATAGAAATCTTTGCATTTGCCTTTGAAGGAAGAACCGTTTTTGCACCTTCACCAATATAACCTCCCCAAATTCCATTCACATCCAATGTTGGGCGAATTGTTGCACGTTCGAGTGTAGAAAAACCTTTCTCACCTGCTGTTTCTTTGATATCAATCGAATTGCAATAAGCCATTTCATTATAAGGAGCCTTCGCCATTTCAGATCTCTCCTCATCACTAATTTCTAAAACATCATCATAAAAACCAGGAATGGTGATGTGTTTATTTTCGTCTTGTAGCGAGGCTATCATTTCCGTTATAACATTGATTGGATTTGCGACTGCTCCACCGTATAAACCTGAGTGTAAATCTCGATTTGGACCTACGACTTCCACCTCCACATAACTCAATCCTCTCAGTCCAGTTGTAATAGAAGGCACATCTTTCGCTAACATGCCCGTATCAGAAACCAAAATTACATCTGCAGCAAGCATAGCTTGATTGGCACGAATGAAAGCCTCCAAATTAACAGAACCAACTTCTTCTTCACCCTCAATTATAAACTTGGCATTACAATCTAAATTTCCGGTCTTTACCATGGTTTCAAATGCCTTCAAATGCATATACATTTGACCTTTATCATCACAAGCTCCTCTAGCAAAAATAGCGCCTTCAGGGTGAATTTCAGTTGTTTTTATAACCGGTTCAAATGGGCCGGAATGCCACAATTCAATAGGATCAGCTGGCTGTACATCATAATGTCCATAAACTAAAACAGTTGGCAGACTTGTATCCACAATTTTTTCAGCATAAACAATAGGATGACCGTTCGTTGGATAAATTTCAACCCGATCCATCTCAAGTTCCTGAAATCGTTCTTTTAAAAATTGGGCAGCATTACTCACATCTCCTTTGAAACTTGGATCAGCACTCACCGAAGGTATTTTTAATAGATCTATTAATTCGTTTAAAAAGCGCTCTTTATTTTCTTGGATGTAATTATGCATGGTTTTTATCTGATTTAGAAATACAAACTTAACAATACTTTGCGAGAGAATAATTGGGAAAGGAATAAAAAAAACGCAACTTTGTGCAACGATTCCTTACTAAAAAGAGTCTTGTATACAGAATTAATTGAATTTCGTTTATGACAAAGTTAAAATTGAGCGCCCTTACCGTCTTGTTGTCTCTGTGTTTACCTAGTTTTGGTCAAATCACAGTCACGAATATCCAAACACCAGAAGAACTCGTAAATGATGTTTTAGTTGGAGCGGGCGTAATCATTTCAAATGTAGAATTCAATCACTCAATTCCACTAGCAGGAGCAGTTCAAACTCAAGCCGGTTATTTCGACGCGTCTGGAACGAGTTTTCCAATTGAGCGTGGAGTTCTTTTAGCCACTGGACATGTTCGGCTGGCAGAAGGGCCAAACGATTCGGGTTCTGCGACAGATAACGAAGGTGTTGCACTTGATCCTAACGATACAGACTTGGATGCTATTGGCACGGCAACAATCAATGATGAAGCTGTATTAGAATTCGATTTTATTCCTTCGGGAGATTCTGTTGTTTTTAAGTATGTTTTCGCATCAGAAGAATATCATGAATATTCTACTTCTACATTTAACGACGTTTTTGGTTTTTTCATTAGCGGCCCCGGCTTTGCAGGCCCTTATGAATTTGGAGGAGAAAATATTGCCTTGATTCCTGGAGTTGGTTTACCTGTTACTATGAACAACCTAAACAATGGGCCTACAAATACAGGACCGTGTATGAATTGCGCTTATTTGGTTGACAATACAGGTGGTGTTGATATTCAATATGATGCCCATACAGTAGTGATGTACGCGAGAGCGGGAGTTGAATGTGGAGAAACTTATCACATTAAAATGGCGATAGGAGATGCTGGAGATCATTCATTTGATTCAGGTGTATTCTTGGAAGCAAGTTCATTCGCTTCGAATGGTATTACTGTAGAAATCGCCTCAGTGCTGGGAGAAGATGCGATCATTGAAGGGTGTGATTCAGCTTTAGTAACTTTCATTCGTCCTCCAGGTTCAGATACAACAGATCTATCGGTTGATTTTGAAATAGGAGGAACTGCGATCAACGGAACAGATTATGATTTCTTGGATGAAACCATTTTCTTTCCAATTGGAGAAGATTCAGTTCAAATTTGGATTGTACCAGGGGATGATGGAATCGTTGAAGGAGCAGAAACTGTAACTATTACGGTTGAAATAATTAATGCTTGTGGAGACACAATTACATCAGAAGCAACGATAGAAATCATTGACCCGCAAGAATTCGACATCATCACCACGGACATTACCATAGACTGTCCGCAAGACTCGCTCATGGTCACTTTTGACACGGACGGCGGCATACCTGAATTTGACATATCCTGGAGTTCCGGCGGCACAGAAATGGAAGAATGGGTACCTGGAGACATTGTTGGGACAACAACCTATACCGTGACGGTTGTAGATGTCTGTGGAGTTGAATCGATTGGTACAATTGATGTGATTTTTGATCCGGCACCGGTTGCAACAATTGTTTTTAATGAAGATCTATTTATCATTTGCCCAGGACAAGAAGCAGATATAGACGCAACAGTTATTGGAGCATATGATGAAGGTGCTATTACTTATGAATGGGCTCCAACGGGAGAAACAGTTGAAGACATTACCGTTTCACCTGTCGTGGTAACCTGGTATTATTTAACCGTTTTTGACGGTTGTAATACGATTACAGATTCAGTAAAAGTAGATTTCGGGACAGTTGATTTAACGGATATCAATGTTATTGATGCGATTGATTGCCCTGGTCTACCGGGGGCAGTTCTGGGATCTATTTCAGTTTTACCAGATGATCCATCATGGACTTATGAATTAATAGCATATGTTCCACCACAAGACAATGGATTCTTTCCAGATTTAGCGGGAGGAATCGATTATATCCTTACAGTAATAGATGAAAACGGATGTACGATTGACACAATTGTTCCTGTTGGATTGGGGGAAAATGCGGTAATCGCAACGTGGGAAGCAGATAGTTTAAGAGATATTACTTGCTTCGGCGCAGCGGATGGAGGTGCCTTTGTATACGGAATTGGTGGAGGAATTACACCTCCTTATGAAGTGACATGGACCAATCTCGGTGGTGTTTTTGATGTCGACCCTGCGGTACTTGGAGGAAGCAGTGAACAAGACAACCTTACAGGTGGTCCATGGGTAGTGACAGTGACAGATGAAGACGGTTGCGCATGGTCACATTCATTCGTCATCAACGAACCAGACGAATTAACTATGGATTTAATTTGGAA